>JAQFVJ010000203.1 GCA_029439525.1 Caballeronia sp. BR6202001591004 | reverse complement strand
GGCGGCGGTGTGTTATTCGGCTGACTCAGCTTTCGCGCCGCGGCCGCGCCCGCGGGCGTCGGCGTCACGATCATTCATTCGATCCGGCAGGAAACACCCAATAATGTTTCTAGGCTTTTTCATCCTTCGGTCAAGCTGACCTACGTGAGCATGTTCCGCGAAGTCAGCGTGAAGAACGATCTGACGAGTCTCTGGAATCTGGTTCGTAAGCTGAAGGAATGCGATCCGTCAGTCGTGCATCTGCATCTGCATTCGTCGAAGTCCGCAAGACGCGCATGATCGAGAACGGCGTCAACGTGCCGGAGATTCCGACGCGCATCGAAAACAGCGCCGGGCAAGTACTGATCGGCATGAGCGGGCGCGCGACGTATCAGAAGAATCATGAAGGTTTTGTGAAGCTCGCCACGGATTTGCGTGGTCCTTCGACCAGATTCATGTGGATCGGCGGCAACGCGGAAAAACTGCCCGCCGACACGCCGGACGGTGCGGTGTCATGCAGCGGCTGGGTCACGCGCGAGCGCACACTCGAACTGACTTCGCAACTCGACATCTATGTGCAGACGTCGCGTTGGGAAGCATGCCGATCGCGCTGATCGAAGCGCAGGTCGCGGGCATTCCTGCCATCGTGACCGATGTGGTGGGCCCAACCGCGATGTCGTACTGCACGGCGTAACGGATTTCGTCGCGAAGAACGTGGAAAACATGGAGCGCTACACACCGCGCAGTTGCGGGACAACCCGGTGCTGCGCGCGCATGGGCGAGGCGGCGCGCAAGTCCGCGAGCGAGCGCTTCTCGATGGACGCGATCTTCCGGCAATGGCTTTCGGTATACGAGCTCGGCTCGGACCGCTATCGCCCCAAACCGGTCGAGGAAGACGAACTCTCGCATTATGAGACGAGACGACGGCCGAATCGCATTACTGAGCGCATTACTGAGCGCATTACTGACCGCCCCACTTATCCATTTTGCAAAACACATATGGATACTTCGATTGCGTCTGACAAGCTCGTTTATAACGGCCGGTTCACGAGCCAGAAGAGCACGGGCGTGCAACGCGTCGCGCGCGAACTGATCGCTGCGCTTGGCAAGATCGGGGGCCGCACGCTCAAGGGTCTCGTAACCTATTACCAAGTCGGCAACGAATATGACAACTGGACGATTCTCGGTGCCAATCGCAGCGGCGAACATCCGTCGGTCGGACTATGACAACGCGCACTTCATGAAGGCGCGCGGTTCGATTCTCGGACTCATCAAGGGCATTCGCGAGACGAATCCCGACGCGAAGATTCTGCTGACCTCGTTCAGCTGGCTGCACTTCGGCTTCGTCGACATGCTATGCGGGCACGCAGCCCGAGGGCACCGTCGGCCATCCGATTCCGCACTGGGACATCACCGCGTGGCACTGGTATTCGAACATGGGCTCGATCCTTGTTGCTGGCGACAAGAAGATCAACGTGCTCGAACGGCTGCGCGACAGTTACTGCAAGCCCATCTGGATCACGGAATACGGCGTACGGCCCCGATCACAAGGAGCCAAGCGCGTTTTTAGTCGGGGACGATGCGCTGAAGGGTTTCGTTTCGGTTGCTAAAAAATACGGCGTTCAGAACGTCACGCTTTACGAACTGTATATGACGATCAACGTTTCGGAGGTGATGGCAACTACGGTGTGATCCACGACGACGGCAAAACGCGCAAACAGCGCTTCGATGTCGTGCGCGATTTCATCAAGGCGAACCCGATGCCATGAAGGTCGAGAAACGCTTACGCGCCCACTTATGAAAGTAAAACTTGGGATTTCGCTTGAAAAGTGTGTCGGGCAAGCGTCGTTCCCGCATTTGCAGCATCCGGAACGTTCGCTACTTACTTAACAGACACACCAACCTTACAGCCGGAAGATAACCCTGACGCTATTTTCTTAGACTTTCTTAGCGGTTAGCATCTGCAAGGATCGGACGATTTTTTTCGGTATTAGCAAGCACTCGTCCCATCTTCCGAGGGCACTCAGAGACTTGCCCACTGATGCAGATGCCGAACGCACGCGCCTCATCGACTGGACGCTTTCGTATCGACGAGCCACATGCGTCCGGATCTTTAGGTCTTATCGGCTGCGCGCCGGATCAACTCATACAGACGTGCCGCGGCGAAAACCGCGCGGGCGTTTTGTTTTTTAGCGCTGAAGCAACGCTTAAACCATTGAACTGAGGATGCCGCCTTTGAACACGCCGTCAACTCCGGACCATCGCGCTCAGGCAAGGACGACGGTGAATTCACCGCGAGCGACATGCTCAGGCTGCTGCGCGACCACCTAGGCTTGTGCTGATGCTGTTCGTCGGCATTGCGGCCGCGCCTGCCACGTCCTATGCGTTTCTTGCAACGCCCATCTATTCTTCCGATGTCGTCGTTCGCTTCGATCCGCCGGACCCGAACGTGCTCGGCATCACGCCGGCGGCGAATCAGATGCAGCAGCAAATGCAACAGCCGACCGCCGTGCAGCTCGCACCGGCCGAAATCGACGTGATGAAGAGCCGCTCGGTGTTCGAGCCGGTCATCAAGCAATTCCACTTCGATATCAAGGTCAAGCCGAAGAGGTTCCCCGTGCTAAGTCAAATCGCCGACATGTTCGCGCGCAAGGGTCATCTCGCCCCGGCATAGCTCGGTCTCGATCGACTCGTATGCATGGGGCGGCGAGGATCTCGATATCGGCCGTCTCGACATGCCGCCGGGACTCGAAAGACTCCAAGCTCGACTTCACGCTGCTCGACAACAACCAGTACGAGCTGCGTAACGACGACGGCGATGTGCTTCTGCGCGGCCACCGTCGGCCGTCCGGCGTCGGCCAACAGCGTGTCCGATGCTGGTCAATTATGTGGTGGGACGTCCGGGCGTGCACTTCGACGTGACCCGCTACAACATGATGGACACCATCGCGCTATGCTGAAGACCATCAAAGTCGCCGAATAGACGAAGGACACGGGCATCGTACAGATTTCGTTCATGTCGGATGAGCCGCAACTCACCGCCGATGTCGCCAACGCGCTGGTCAAGCTTATCTCGCGGCATCGGTTGCGAGCCGTTAGGCCAACGACACCAAGACGCTCGAGTTCATTCGCGGAGAACTGCCGCGCCTGGAGAAAGATCTGCGTGACGCGGAAGCCCGCCTGAGCGCGTTCCGTGCGCAATCGCAGTCGGTGCCGCCGAACCTGCAAGGCAGCATCGTGTCGGCTCAACAGCTCGCCACGCTCACGCTGCAACGCACGCAGGCTTTGCAGAAGTTCCAGCCGACCGGCCCGCAAGTGCAGAACCTCGATCAGCAGATCGCGGAACTGGAATCGTCGAATGCGAAGATTCAATCGCGCTTCGACAGCATCATGCCGGCATCTGAACGTCAGAACGCCGAACTCACGCGTGATGCGCACGTCGCCGAGACCATCTATCTCGGCATGGTGAACAAGGCGGAAGAACTGTCGGTGCGTCGTGCGAGCACGGGCGGCGGTGCGCATATCGTCGATAACGCGCTGCGTCCGCACAACCCGACCAAGCCGAAGAAGGCGCTCGTGATCGTCGCGGGCACGGGCCTCGGTTTCTTCATCGGCACATTCTTCATCTTCCTGCGTCATCACGCGATGATCGGCGTCACCGACCCAATGTTCGTCGAACGCCGTCTGTCGGTGCCGGTGCTGAGCGAGGTGCTGTTCAGTCGTCAGCAGCAGATGCTCGATCATGAAATAGCGGTATCGCCGGGGGCGCGAGCGTGTCTCGGCTACGCGGGCGGGCAAGGTGGACCGGGCGGACGAGCGGAGCCGCGCGCGCTGCAGTACCAGGATCGGGAAGGTCACGATCCGTTCATGATGCCGCGCGTTCAGGACGATGCTCGCGTGCTCGCCTCGCGCTATCCGCATGATCCGGCAGTCGAAGCCTTGCGCGCCGTGCGTACCGAGCTGTATCGCGATCTCGTGAATGCGCCAAACAACATCGTCATGCTGACCGGCCCGATTTCCTCGGCGGGCAAGAGCTTCGTCGCGGCGAACCTCGCCGTGCTGCTCGCGGAAGTCGGCCTGGGCGTGCTGCTGGTCGATGCCGACATGCGTCGCGGTCATATCGCGTCGTTCTTCAAGCAATCAAATCCCGGCGGTCTCGCCGAAGTGCTGAAGGGCGAGATGGAGATTGGTGACGCGATCCGCTATGTCGGCGTGCCGAGCCTGTCGTTCATGTCGTGCGGCGGCTATCCGGAAAATCCGTCGGAACTGCTGATGATGCCGGGCTTCCGCGACATGCTCCGCGCATAAGCGATCAGTTCGATCTCGTGCTCGTCGATACGCCGCCGTTCCCGGTCGTGACCGATGCCACGATCGTCGCGAGCTATGCAGGCTCGACGGTGCTGGTGCTGCGTTCGGGCATCCAGACCGAAGAGGAAAACGAAGAAACCGTGAAGAAGGTTCAGCCTGCCGGCGGCCGGCTGGTCGGCTCGGTCTTCAACGCGATTCCGCGTCGTCGCAGCAACAAGCGCAGCTATGGCTACGCGGTGGTTTTCACATCGACTTTCAAGTCGGTGAACTAACAGCCGATGTCATGAGCCAACAAGCGCCGCGTGCCCTTCACACACGGTGTTTGTTTTTTTCGGAAGGTTATTGGACGTGCATCATGGCGTCATGAGAACCGGGGAAGAAAGAATACGCAGATGCGCGAAGATTTTTCCTTCAAGCAACGGCTCGTGATGTGCGAACGCTGCCAGCGACCCATGGCGGCGAATCTGGCCGTGTGCCCGCATTGCGATCATCATCGTTTGCCGCAGGCCGCGTATATCCCGCGCCTGCCCGCACCGACGTCAACGCAGGCCGGCAATGCGCGTCGTGCGCGATGCGGCATCGGGCATTCCGTTGCGCGTGCTGATCGTCTGCGTGATGACGCTGCTGGTGATCAGTGGTTATCTCTCCCTGCGCGAATCGGGGCTGGACGCACGGCTGAAAGCGGTATCGACGTATCGCTGGATCGGTTCGATCGACGATGCGATCCCGCACGTCGACGCCAGGACCAGACGTTCGAACTTTTCCGCGTCCGATGTGATCGAAACGACAAGGGCACGAATTCTGCTTGTTCGTCGGTAAGTCAACGCGTGCCGCCCATGCGAGAGAGCGCACAGAATGCCCGGCTCCCTTACGGCATGATTCTAGTTTGGAGGCGCGTTTTCCGCGAAAGCGCGATGCCCGCCGACCCGTCAATCCGCTGCATCCGGAACGCCGAAAATCGGCAACCGGGTCATGCAAGACCTTCGACGATGAAAGAAAAAGCGACGCTGACCGACCTCTATTACCGGATCTAGGCATTTGCAATGCCGTTCCTGCTCATCCCTTCGATTCAGGGCACGACGATCGGCTACGGCATGTGCTTCATGTCCGTGCCCTTGGTGCTGCTGTTCGGCGGCAACCGCCGCAAGCTGGATGCACTTCGTGGGCTCGGCCATCGTCGTATGGCTGCTGATGGTCTGCACCACGCAAATCGCCGATGCACTCGCGCCCTTCGACGCCGACTTCAGCAAGGTCGCGATGGTGGACGACACCGACCTTGTCGTCACCTTCCTGATGCGCAAGAGCATGTTCACGCAGTCGATCTAAGTCGCTGCGGTGGTGTTCTACGCGGCCTACGTGTACCATTCTAGCCGACGTGGGACCAGTGGCTCCTCGCAGCGGTGACGATCTTCGCCATCTACGGTATCTACGAAGTGGTGTATTACGACGTCATCACCGGCAGCCCCGGCGACTTCATTTCGAACCCGCGCGTTCGGCGATCAGTTCGGACGCGGCATCGTGCGCTCCGACGGCACCGTGAACGGCAGTTCGTTCCAGCAGAGCAGATCAGCGTGGGCGGTCTCAACATACAGCGTCTCAAGGCGCTGACCGGCGAGCCGTCGATGTACGCGATGTCGATCTTCCCCTTCTGGATCTATTTCAACGCGACCTCGCGGATGCGCTGGCCGGTGTGGATCATCGGCGCGTCGCTCGTGATGAGCACGTCGTCCACGGTGCTGATCGGCTACGCGGCGTATGCAGTCATCCGCATGCGCAAGCTCGGCATCAACCCGATCAAGACGCTGATCTTCCTCGGCGTGCTGTGCATCATCGCGTTCCTCCCGCAGGATTACATCGCCAACCTGTGACACAGCGATGACTCATCACGCCGTTCACCGCTCTTCCGTTTCGCTGCGCCGCTATATCAGGGGGCGTCGGCGACGGATCTGCACGACTTCCATCAGATCGTGGCACGCGACGACGCATCTGTGCAGCGCGCTGATGGCCGATGCCGACAGCGACCACACGCTCGGATCTTATGCGCGGTCTGGACTTCGCGCGCATCGATCGCTGGCTGCGTGCGCGTCTGTCGGAGCCGTTGCGTATCGCCGATCTCGCCGCGCATTGCGGCTTCGGCATGCGGCGTTTTCATCAGCTCTTCAACGAAGCGTTCGGCGAAACACCACATCGCTATCTGCATCGCCTGCGGCTGGATACGTCGCTCGTGTTGCTCGCCGATCCGCGTGTGTCGCAGTCCGATATCGCGCTCGATGTCAGCTTCTCCGATCAAAGCGCATTCACGCATGCGTTCTCGAAGCGCTTCGGCGTATCGCCACAGTGGCGCACGGGCATGAAGAAACCCGCTCGTCCGTGAGGATCGAGCGGGTTCTTTTGGCGCGTCATTCCTCCGACTCCGATAGCTGAAGATGCAATTGCGAACGCGCGACGCCGCCTTCCAGGGCTTCGCTCGCCGCATCGCGAAGGCTTGCTGATTGCGGCGCGAGACGCGCGCTCTCGATGCGATCGAGATAGTCGGTCGTCACATCGCCGGTGATGTAGTTGCCGTCGAAGCACGATGCTTCGAATTCCTTCAGATTCGGATTGGTGTCGCGGATCGCGTTCTTCAGGTCTTCGACATCCTGATAGACGAGATAATCGGCGCCGATCATGCGCGCCACTTCCTCGTCGGTGCGGCTGTGCGCGACGAGTTCACCGCGCGTCGGCATGTCGATGCCGTACACGTTCGGATACTTCACCGGCGGCGCGGCGGATGCGAAGATCACCTTGTTCGCGCCGGCATCGCGCGCCATCTGCACGAGCTCATGCGAAGTCGTGCCGCGCACGATGGAGTCGTCTACGATCAGGATATTCTTGCCCTTGAACTCGATCGCCATCGCGTTGGGCTTCTGGCGCACCGACTTCTTGCGCACCGCCTGGCCCGGCATGATGAAGGTGCGGCCCACGTAACGGTTCTTGAAGAAGCCTTCGCGATATTCGACGCCGAGCTTCGCGGCAACCTGCATCGCGGCGGGGCGTGACGAATCAGGAATCGGCATCACCACGTCGATCTTCACGTCGGGCAGCACGCGCTTGATCTTCTCGGCGAGATAGTCACCCATGCGCAGACGCGCGTTGTAGACTGGCACGCCGTCGAGGCACGAGTCCGGACGCGCGAGATAAACGAGTTCGAAGATACAGGGATTGAGCGCCGGCTTTTCGGCGCATTGATGGCTGTGCAGATTGCCGTCGCTATCGATGAGAATTGCTTCGCCCGGCTCCACATCGCGCACGAACTCGAAGCCGATACCTTCCACCGCAACGGATTCCGACGCCACCATCCATTCGACGCCGGTCGATGTCTCCAGCTTGCCGAGCACCAGCGGACGGATGCCGAACGGATCGCGGAACGCGACCAGCCCGTAACCGGCGATCAGCGAAACGATCGCATACGAACCCTTCACGCGGCAATGCACGCCCGCGACTGCCTTCCACAGCGCGGTCGGATCGAGTTGCAGGCCCGAGCTCGCGAGTTGCAGTTCATGCGCGAACACGTTGAGCAGCACTTCGGTGTCGGATGCGGTGTTGATGTGCCGCCGGTCGATGCGGAACATCTCGTCCTTCAGTTGCATCCAGTTCGTCAGATTGCCGTTGTGTGCGAGGATGATGCCGAACGGCGCGTTCACATAGAACGGCTGTGCCTCTTCTTCGCTCGATGCCGAACCGGCGGTCGGATAACGCACCTGGCCGATGCCCACGTTGCCCGGCAGGCTGCGCATGTTGCGCGTGCGGAACACGTCGCGCACCATGCCGTTGGCCTTGTGCATATGGAAGTTGTTGCCGTTGGCCGTAGCGATCCCCGCCGCATCCTGTCCGCGATGCTGCAGCAGGAGAAGGCTGTCATAGATCAGCTGGTTGACGGGGCTTTGCGAAACTACACCTACGATGCCGCACATGGCATGGTCCTTCAAAGAGTCGAAACGGGTAGACAAGGCATTGCTGGTCCGGGCATCCTCTCAAAAATCGACCACGATCCAGGTCGAATTCCGGCGATGCACCCAAGCCGTCGCGCGTTCCTCGTGTAGCCTGCCGTTCGTCTATTGTGCGTCGTTTTGGGCGGTGTCGCCCGAATTCTCCGGCGCGACATGCACATACACGGCGAGCGTAGCGGGAAGTAGCGGTTTCAATTCCCGCACGCCCTGCTCGGCCATCGGCCGCAACAGCGCATCGCGCCAAAAATCCATTTTTGGTAATTCGGTTAGGCCAGCCAGCGCAACCAACACCACGACCAATATAGCGCCTCTGACAAGACCGAACAGCAGGCCCAGCGAGCGGTGCACACCGCGCAGGCCGGTCACTTCGGTAATGCGCGTCAGCAGCGCCGACAGTACTTGCGCCAGCAGCAGCACCGCGCTGACCACCAGCAAAAACGCCACGAGCCATTGCGTCAGCGCCACCGGGCCATGTCGACGGAATGTAGGGCAACACCAGCCCGACGAAGCGTCCGCCGATCAGAATGGGACCCAGCCGACTAGCCCGAACGCCTCGGCCACAAGGCCGCGCAGCGCGGACAGGCCGATCACCGCCATCACGGCATAGTCGAAGCTCGTGAACATCGGGCGCGCTTAGTTCGTCGACCGGGTGCCGCCGCCCAGGCCCGCCTGGCGGACCTTGCCGAGCGTAGCCTGCGCCGATGCGCGATCCGGGAACGGTCCCGCGCGCAGCAGCGACCTGGTCGCGCCGTCCGATTGCTTGCGATGCTCGAGATATGCGGGCACACCCGCGGCTTTCAACTTGTTGACCCAGTTCTGCGCGGCGGTTTCGTCGTCGAACAGGCCGATCTGCAGCACGAAGCGGCTGCCCGGCGGCGATACCGGCGTGCCCAGCGCGGCGCTGGCCTGTCGTTCGGCGGGCGCGGCGGCTTGTGGCTTCGCGGGCGGTTTCGCCACGGCGGCGGCCTTCGTGTCGGGTTTTGATTCGGAAGCAGGCTT
>JAQFVJ010000202.1 GCA_029439525.1 Caballeronia sp. BR6202001591004 | reverse complement strand
ACAGCAGTTGCTCGCGTTCGGTATCGGGCAGATTCATTTTGCCCATGACCCGTGTCTAAACATAGATATGGGGCTAATTCAATGACGCACTGCACTAGTCACTAGTGTGTAAAAAGGCGGCGTGCGCCATATGATAAACCCGCGTTTCCTTCGCCGGTCACGACGAAAAAACGCGGGTCTGTTGAGCGTGCGATCAGCGCATGCCGGGCAGCATGCCCTTCATGCCGCGCATCATCTTTTGCAGGTTGCCGCCTTTGAGCTTTTTCATCATGCCGCGCATCTGGTCGTACTGATTCAGCATGCGGTTCACTTCCTGGACATGCACACCCGCGCCCACTGCGATGCGGCGTTTGCGCGCGGCCTTGATGAGTTCGGGCTTGGCGCGCTCCTGCAGTGTCATCGAATTGATGATGCCTTCCATGCGGCGCATCTGCTTCTCGGCGTTGTTCATGTCCGCGCCCTGCGCGGCCTGCTGGAACTGCGCGGGCAGCTTGTCCATGAGCGACGAGAGACCGCCCATGTTCTTCATCTGCGCGAGTTGCGCCTTGAAGTCGTTGAGGTCGAAGTCGCCGCCCTTCTTGACCTTGTCGGCGAGCTTTTGCGCGGCAGCCGTATTGACGCCGCGTTGCGCTTCCTCGACGAGCGCGAGAATATCGCCCATGCCGAGAATCTGGTTCGCCATGCGGTCCGGATGGAACATTTCGAGGCCGTCGAGCTTTTCTGCGACACCGACGAACTTGATCGGCTTGCCGGTGATGTGACGCACGGAGAGCGCCGCGCCGCCGCGTGAATCGCCATCGAGCTTGGTGAGCACCACGCCGGTGAGCGGCAGGGCGTCGTTGAACGCCTTCGCGGTGTTGACCGCGTCTTGACCGAGCATCGCATCGACGACGAACAGCGTTTCAGCGGGCTTCAGCAGGCCGTGCAGCTCGCTGATCTCCTTCATCATCGCTTCGTCGATACCGAGACGGCCGGCCGTGTCGACGATCACCACATCGTGGTAATGACGCTTCGCCCAGTCGATCGCGGCGCGCGCGATGTCTGCTGGCTTTTGATCCGGCTGCGACGGGAAGAAGTCCGCGCCGACCTGTTCCGTCACCGTCTGCAACTGGCGGATAGCGGCAGGGCGGTACACGTCGACGGAAACTGTCAGCATCTTCTTCTTGTTCTTTTCGTGCAGGAGCTTGGCGAGCTTGCCGGTGGTGGTGGTCTTACCCGCGCCCTGCAAACCGGCCATCAGGATGACGGCGGGCGGCGTGACGGCGAGATAGAGTTCGGCGGCCTTGCCCTCGTAATCGCCGCCGATCACGGCGGTCAGTTCCTTCTGCACGACGCCGACCAGCGCCTGACCCGGCGACAGGCTCGACAGCACTTCCTCGCCGAGCGCCTTCTCCTTCACCTTCGCGATGAACTTGCGCACGACGGGCAGCGCCACGTCGGCCTCGAGCAGCGCGAGACGCACTTCCCGCAGCATTTCCTGCGTATTGGCCTCGGTGAGGCGGGCCTCGCCGCGCAGCGTCTTGACGACGCGCGCCATCCGTTGAGTGAGGTTATCGAGCATGGGGGAGATGGTAGAGAATGCGGCCCTGATTTTCAGCGCGATGAAACGAAAGCATGCGCGCCGTTTTTTGTGGGTGTAAGGGTGAACACGTCGTAAGTCAAGTCCCTAGTGTAAACTTCGAACATGAATATTGTACTATATGCCCTCACTGCGCTTCTCTACGGCGGCCTCGCCGTAGCGGGCTGGCGCGCGCATCGCCACACTGCCGTGGAGCCGGCGCTGGCGGGCGTGCCCGCGGCGGGGTTCGCAGCGGAGGCGCTCGTCGATCCGAGATCGAAAGCGGCGATGGGCACCGCGACGCGCGTTCTATTATTCATAGCGTTGCTCGTCCACGGCGTGCTGCTTCACACGACGATTTTTCCGCAGAACGCGATGATCTTCAGCTTCGCGTTCGCGCTCTCCGCGATGTTCTGGCTCGGCGCCGCCATCTACTGGATCGAAAGCTTTTTCTTCCCGCTTGATGGCCTGCGTCTGCTGGTGCTGCCGCTCGCTTGCGTGGCATCGCTGATGCCGCTCGTGTTCGGTGGCGTGCGCGTGCTGTCTTACTCTGCGGCACCGATGTTCAAGCTGCACTTTCTGATCGCGAACATCGCCTATGGTTTGTTCGCCATCGCCGCGTTGCACGCCATTCTCATGCTGATGCTCGAACGCCGCCTGCAACGCATGCGCGGCTCGGCGGCGCATCATGCCGGCAACGGTGGGTGGCTCGCGAGCTGGCTCGACACGTTGCCGCCACTGCTGACGCTCGAAAAGCTCCTGTTCCGCCTGATCGCGGCGGGCTTCGTGCTGCTGACGCTCACGCTGGTGTCGGGCATCGCGTTCAACGAACAACTCGTCGATCGCGCGCTGCGCTTCGATCACAAGACCGTGTTCGCGTTCCTTTCCTGGCTGATGTTCGGCGCGCTGCTGACCGCGCGCCGCATTTCCGGCTGGCGCGGACGCGCCGCGTTGCGCTGGGTGCTCGCGTCGTTCGTTGCGCTGCTGCTAGCGTATGTCGGCAGCCGCTTCGTGTTCGAATGCTGCTGCATTGCGCGGTCGTCTGAACGTAACGTTTCTATTCAATGCGAAACTTTCTTCTTCTCGTCGTTCTTTTCTTCGTGACGCAGCGGCTGCTCAAGAAGCTGCGGCGCGCGAACGAACGCGCACAGGCCGAGGCGCGTCCGGCGCGCACCGGGCGAACGGTTCGGCCAGGTCGCGCACCAGCACCGATGCTGCCCCGAGCGCACCGGCACAACTCGCCGATCGGCAGGCTGATGTTGTTGTACACGACGATGAGCATCGGCACCGCGTCGCCGGAACGCGCTTCGAAGTTCGGCGACGGCAGGCGCGTCGTCGCGTCCGTGAGCCAGCCGTCGCCATCGATGTGAGGATCGCGATGGCCCGGAACCATGCGTTCATCGCGCGTCGCGGCCCGTTCGACGCGCGGCGTGGCAGCGCGCGTGCTCGGCGCAGCAGAAGAGCGATCCCCGCGACCACGATTGACTTGCTGCGCGGCGTATGCACGCCGCATTGCGCGCAGCGGATGTGCCGCCCGACGATTTCTCGACGAACTCCATCGCCGAGTTCTTTCTCAACACGCTCGATCACGACGCGCATCCGTATTTCGATCAACTGCGCGGCATGCGCGTGTCGGCGCACTTCGTAATTCGCCGCAGCGGCGAAGTGCAGCAGTTCGTCGTCTCCTGCGATGAACGCGCGTGGCATGCGGGCGTGTCGTCGTTCTTCGGGCGCGAGCGTTGCAACGACTTTTCCATTAGCATTGAGCTCGAAGGCAGCGCTCGCGTGCCGTTTCGAGGACGCGCAATACGACGATGCGCTCGCGGCGCTGGTGCGCGTTCTCGTCAGACGCTATCCAATCGACGCGCTCGCGGGCCACTCCGATATCGCGCCCGGTCGCCAGACCGATGCCGGTCCGCACTTCGACTGGCCGCCCCTGCGTCACGACAGCGCATTGCTATCTTCGTTCTTCCCGTTCCAGTCACACGACTGAGGCAACATCCGAGCGCCGCGTAAGGTTTTTTCGCGCGTTGCGACGCAGCACGGTCGCGCGCTATGCCTTTGTCGCGCTTGCGATGGCAAAAGTCAATCCCAAAGAAGCAGAAAAAAGTTTTTGAGACTGCGCGGAGGACCACTATACTTGGTGACGACAGACATACTTTGCACCAGATCTTGTGTTTTTTTGGGCAGCGCCCGCTCAACCGAGCCGGCGCCGTTGGCTTTCCGGCAGTAGGTAGTCTGGCTGGCCCGGGGCGGTGTGCGGGACGCGCTTCTCGGCGAGGAGAAGGGCATCGGGCACATCGAGCAGCACCGTGAAGAAGGCATGCAAGTGAAGGCGAATAGCGTCGACCGACACCGCGCGCCAACGCGGGCACCGCATGAGACGCCAGAACAATGCGGGCCGACAGCGCCGCGATTCGCGTTCATAGCCTGCTGACTTCACAGCCCGGCTTTACCGCCAAAACCCCGCGTGACCATTCGTGAGGCAACTCGCGCGCGACATATATAAGTGATAAATTCGCGGACCATCCGCACCATTCGAACACCAGGAGTTTTGCACATGCAAACCACCGAGAACGCCACGACTTCCTTCGAAGGCGCCACCCAGCCGATGGGCGGCGTGCAGGACGTGAGCGCACAAGCGCTTGCGCCGAACATGACGTTTGTCGACTACAAAGTCATCCGTCGCAACGGAAGCGTGGTGTTGTTCGAGCCGACGAAAATTGCAATCGCCGTGACGAAGGCGTTCATCGCCGTGAACGGCGGGCAGGGCGCCGCTTCGGCGCGCGTGCGCGAGCTCGTCGAGCAATTGACGCAAGCCGTCATCCGCGCGCTCGTGCGCAGCCGTGCGCACGGCGGCACGTTCCATATCGAAGACATTCAGGATCAGGTCGAACTCGCGCTGATGCGCGGCGGCGAGCACAACGTCGCGCGCGCCTACGTGCTGTATCGCGAGAAGCGCACGCAGCAGCGTTCGCAGGAGCGCGCGCAGGCACAGAGCGCGCAGTCGCACGAAGGCGTCATCAACGTGACGGACAACGGCATCACGCGTCCGCTCGACATGGAAGCGCTCAAGGCGCTGATCGTCTCCGCCTGCGCGAATCTGGGCGACGCCATGAGCGCCGAGCCGATCGTCGCGGAAACGGTGAAGAACCTGTACGACGGCGTGCCGATGTCGCAAGTGTACGACTCCGCCATCCTCGCTGCCCGCACGATGATCGAAAAGGACCCGGCGTACAGCGAGGTCACCGCTCGCATTCTGCTGCACACGATCCGCCGCGAAATTCTCGAAGAAGAAGTGACACAAGCCGAAATGGGCGAGCGTTACGCCGAATACTTCCCGCAGTTCATCAAGCGCGGCGTCGAAGCCGGCCTGCTCGATGACAAGCTCCAGCAATTCGACCTCAAGCGTCTGGGCGCCGCGCTGGATCAGAACCGCGATCTGCAATTTGGCTACCTCGGCCTGCAGACGCTGTACGACCGCTACTTCCTGCACGTCGACGGCACGCGCATCGAGTTGCCGCAGACATTCTTCATGCGCGTCGCGATGGGCCTGTCGCTCAACGAAATCGACCGCGAAGCGCGCGCCATCGAGTTCTACAATGTACTGTCGTCGTTCGACTTCATGTCGTCCACGCCGACACTGTTCAACTCGGGCACGCATCGCTCGCAATTGTCTTCGTGCTATCTGACGACGGTCGCCGACGATCTCGACGGCATCTACGAAGCACTAAAGGAAAACGCGCTGCTCTCGAAGTTCGCGGGCGGTCTCGGCAACGACTGGACGCGCGTGCGTGCACTCGGTTCGCACATCAAGGGCACCAACGGCAGATCGCAGGGCGTGGTGCCGTTTCTGAAGGTCGTGAACGACACGGCCGTCGCGGTGAACCAAGGCGGCAAGCGCAAGGGCGCGGTGTGCGCGTACCTGGAATCGTGGCACCTCGACATCGAGGAATTCCTGGAACTGCGCAAAAACACGGGTGACGACCGTCGCCGTACGCACGACATGAACACGGCGAACTGGATTCCCGACCTGTTCATGAAGCGCGTCGTCGAAGGCGGCGACTGGACGCTGTTCTCGCCGTCGACCTGCCCGGACCTGCACGACCTGTTCGGCGCAGAGTTCGAAAAGGCCTACGTCGCTTACGAAGAGAAAGCTGCACGTGGCGAGATCAAGCTGTTCAAGAAGCTGCCGGCCGCGCAACTGTGGCGCAAGATGCTTGGCATGCTGTTCGAGACGGGCCATCCGTGGATCACGTTCAAGGACCCGTGCAACGTGCGTTCGCCGCAGCAGCACGTCGGCGTCGTGCATTCGTCGAACCTTTGCACGGAAATCACACTGAACACGAGCGAAACGGAAATCGCCGTGTGTAACCTCGGCTCGGTGAACCTCGTCGCGCACATGGTCAAGCAAGCCAACGGTTCGTATGCGCTGGATCACGACAAGCTCAAGCACACCGTCAGCGTCGCGATGCGCATGCTCGACAACGTGATCGACATCAACTACTACGCGGTGCCGAAAGCGCGCAACTCGAACCTGAAGCATCGTCCGGTGGGCATGGGCATCATGGGCTTCCAGGACTGCCTGCATCTGCGGCGCACGCCGTATGCGTCGGGCGAAGCGGTCGAGTTCGCGGATCGTTCGATGGAAGCGGTGTGCTATTATGCGTATTATGCGTCGACGGAACTGGCGGAAGAGCGCGGCCGTTACGCGACGTATCGTGGCTCGCTGTGGGATCGCGGCATTCTTCCGCAGGATTCGCTGAAATTGCTGGCCGAAGCGCGCGGCGGTTATGTCGAGGTTGATTCGTCGGAAACGATGGAGTGGGACGCGCTGCGTTCGCGCATCTCGACGTATGGCATGCGCAATTCGAGTTGCGTGGCGATTGCGCCGACGGCGACGATTTCCAACATCATCGGCGTGTCGGCGTGTATCGAGCCGACGTTCCAGAACCTCTACGTGAAGTCGAATCTGTCGGGTGAGTTCACGGTCGTCAACGATTATCTCGTGCGTGATCTCAAGACGCGTGGTTTGTGGGACGAAGTGATGGTGTCGGATCTGAAGTACTTCGACGGCACGCTGTCGCGCATCGATCGCATTCCGGCCGATCTGCGTGCGATCTATGCCACGGCGTTCGAAGTCGATCCGAAGTGGCTCGTGGAGGCGGCGTCGCGTCGTCAGAAGTGGATCGATCAGGCGCAATCGCCCAATATTTATATGGCTGGCGTGTCGGGTAAGAAGCTCGATGAGGTCTACAAACTCGCCTGGATTCGCGGTCTCAAGACGACCTATTACCTTCGTACGATGGCGGCGACGCACGTCGAGAAGTCGACTGTGGTGCATGGGGCGCTCAATGCTGTGCCCCCTTCGGGCGATGGCGGGTGTGGTGCCGCCGGCGGCTTTGGTGGCGTGGCGGGTGGGTCGTCGGCTGCTGCCGGCAACGGTGGGTTCAATGCTGCTCCGGCTGTCGAGGCTGCGCCTGAGGCTGATGGTCCGGTTTGTATGATGCGTCCGGGGGATACGGGTTTCGATGAATGTGAGGCTTGTCAATAAAGTTTAGTCTGTTTGCTCGAATGCGGTCGGCATGGGGTGTTTTTTGCCCTTCGGGCCGGCCATTTTTCTTTGTAACGGCTGCCGTGAAAGGGGCTGCTGTTTTTGGTTCGTTTATGCAGTAGGCGCCCTCCGGCGCGGGGGTTACTTCTTTGCTGGCTGCAAAGAAGTAACCAAAGAAAGTCAGTATGATTTTCCATGAGGCGGAGGCTGGCCTGACGTGGGGTGTTCAACGCGGGTTAGCATCTCTGCCAGA
>JAQFVJ010000201.1 GCA_029439525.1 Caballeronia sp. BR6202001591004 | reverse complement strand
CCGCCGAGCCACGCGAAGAAGCCGCGGATCAGCGCGATCCAGCGCTCACGGAAATACCACAGCAGCGCGAACGCGAACGGTGCGACGGCAACGAAAACCCACAGCAGATCCATGGCGAATAGCAAATTGCAACGAAGTCGTCGGGTCATACTGGCGCGGGAAATATTTCGCTCAAATGTAAACACTAGAGCGATGCATCGAGTAGTCGTGACCGGTGATCGTTTTTACCGCGCAAACGTCAATGTTGCGATGAGACCGTCGATCCGGGCGTAATGCTGCGCAGGCGGTTACGCTCCGAAACAAGCGCACACAGACCGCTACGCGCGGGCTTCGTAGACTGTCGGCAGCCCGCGTTGATTTCTCAAGCGCAAACAGTCTGCGCGGGTCAGGAGCCCTAGTGTGCCCGCCATCGGGGCTTCACCTTTCAGGGATGTCATTGCGGCGCCGATGCAGGCGTGGGTTGTGCAGGCGTAGTCATCGAGGGCGGCGTCATGTCGGTCCACCCTTGTATACGGCGGATGCTTGTGAGGCGTGTTGTCATCGGCACAGGCCGATAAGGCGAGGGAACGAGCGGCGGGGAAGGGCAAGGGCGATATGCGGCATGTGACTCCTTGGGTAACGTCCGCGGCATGATATGGCGATATCGAATACACGAACGACAGAAAACACGGCGGAAACAACAAAGGGGTTACAAGCCGTGACTTTGTAACCCCTTCATTATTTTTGGTCGGAGCGAAAGGATTCGAACCTTCGACCCTCTGATCCCAAATCAGATGCGCTACCAGGCTGCGCTACGCTCCGTCAAGCAACTATATATTATAGCGTGTCTGTGACAGGGCCGCAATGCGCGATGGCGTGTCGTTTCGAACGAAACTGCGGGAACACGCAGCGGCACAATAAGTTGCCAAGAGCACTTGACCGCCGCGCATCTCATCAAACGGAGACGATCGATGAACCTCATTCTCTGGCGCCTGCCGAAGCCGAAGACCAGGCCGCGAGCAATCTCGCCCGCCACAATTCACGGCGCGCGGCCGCAAGGCATCACCAAGTGGCTCAGAACGCGCAACGGCGACGGGTCAGACGGTCCTGCGCGCGGTGATGACGCCCGATCTGCTCTCTGAGCAAGACCGGGGCACGACTGCACGCGCCTTTCGGCGAGCCATACGCGGAGGACAGGACGTAAGCGCACGTTCATACGAATGTCGTTTCATCGAAACATCATTCCGATGCCATGCGAACGTCATCACGCGTTATTACATTGGTGGGGAATTTAGCCAAAAAAGCCACGTCCCCACGAGGATCTGCCGACGCCTGTCCTGCAACTCGCAGCGTCATCGCTCTCGCTCGATTCGCGCTGCCCAATCTCCCACGCACGTCGGAACCCGTCGCTGGCCAGCAAAAGCTTCAGGTTGCCTGGGCGCGCTCCGACGATACGGTCCGCGAAGCTCAACGTCTCCGTTATCGCGTGTTCTCCGAAGAAATGGGCGTGCCTCTGTCGGGCTCGCAAGACCTCGATGGCGATCCGTTCGACGCCTATTGCGATCCCTGCTCGTCCGCGATCTCGACACGCTCACCGTGTCAGCACGTATCGCGTGCTGGCGCCGCATCAAGCTGCGCGCATCGGCCGTCTCTATGCGGAAAGCGAGTTCGATGTTTCGCGTCTCACCCATCTGCGCCCAAAGCTCGTCGAAGTGCGCCGCTCGTGCGTGCATCCCGATTACCGCAGCGGCGCCGTCATCATGTCGCTGTGGGGCGGTCTCGCCACCTACATGATGCAGAACGGCTACGAAACGATGCTCGGCTGCGCGAGCGTCGGGATGGTCGACGGCGGCCACTACTCGGCGAACCTGTACGCGTCGCTGCCCGCCGATGCGCTGTCCGCGCCGGAATATCGCGCGTTTCCGCATATGCCGCTGCCGGTCGAGGAGCTGCGCACGGGCTCCGAAGTCAGCCCGCCGCCGCTCGTCAAAGGCTATTTTGCGTCTCGGTGCGAAGATTTGCGGCGCGCCCGCGTGGGATCCGGACTTCGACACCGCCGACTTCCTCACACTGTTCCGCCTGTCGGATATCAATGCGCGGTATGCGCGTCACTTCATCGGTGACATGCAGGTGCGTTGAAGCATCATCGCAGTGCCGCTTCATGAAAAAGGCCCCGTCCAGTCGACGGGGCCTTTCGTTTTTGCCGCGAAAAAAATGCTCAGTCCTCCGTATAAACCACGCGATATGGGCGGCCGATCCTCTCCCACTCCATCGCTTCCTGAACAAGGCTGTAATCGGTGAGCGGATTGCTCGCGACCCAGTTGTTCGGCAGACGCACTTCGAAGCCACCCGCCGCCGATCTCACTTCGATGCCGGGCAAGGCGACATCCACGCGACGACGCTGCAGCAACGACGCGAGACGCAGACAGAACAGCAAGGTCCAGTCGATGTCGCGCGCCTGCGCGATCTTGCCGAGCTTGCCCGCGTGACCGAGCACGAGTGCCGCGAGCCGCGCCTGATCAGTGCGCGAGAAGCCGGGCATGTCCGCGTTGCTCGTGATGTAGGACGAATGCTTGTGATAGGCGCTGTGCGCGATCGACAGGCCGATCTCGTGCAGCGACGCCGCCCACGCGAGGAACATGCGATTCTCTTCGCGACGGTCTTCTTCCGGCTCGTCGAGCTGATCGTAGAAGCTGATCGCCAGCTCGCCGATGCGATCGGCCTGCGCGGTATCGACGCCATAGCGGCGCTTGAAGCCCTCGACCGTCACCGTGGCATGTCCTGATGCTGCGAGCGTCCGAGCAGGTCGTAGAGTACGCCTAAGCGCAGGGCCGCGTCGGTCGTATCGGCATATTCGATGCCCAGTTCCTCGAACACGCCGAGCATGATCGACAGGCCGCCCGCGAGCACCGGAATGCGGTCCGGCTTGAGCGCGATGAGCTTGAGGCGGTTGACGTTCTCTGCCTTGATGACCGCGCGCTTGAGCTTCTCCAGCCCACCGTGCGAAATACCTTTCGTGATGCCCGGATCGTTGAAGTCGTTCGCCTCGATCAGTTCCGCGAGCGCGCGTGCCGTGCCCGACGAACTGATCACCTGATCCCAGCCGGTCTGCTTGTACTCGCGCGAGATGATCTGGATTTCGCGCTTGGCGGCGAGTTCAGCCTGACGCATCGTGTATTCGTCGACATTGCCGGCGGGAAAGAACTGGCGGCTATGGCTCACGCAGCCGATATACAGGCTTTCCATGTAGATCGGCGTGTAGTGCGAGCCGATGATGAACTCCGTCGAGCCGCCACCGATATCGACCACGAGACGCTTGCCCGCGCTCGCCGGCACCGAATGCGCGGCGCCTGCATAGATCAGGCGCGCTTCCTCGCGGCCCGCGATCACTTCGATGGGGAAACCGAGCGCCGCTTCCGCTTCGACGAGAAATTCATGCGCGTTTTTTGCCACGCGCAAGGTGTTGGTGGCGACCGCGCGCACCTGATCGGGATGGAAGTCGCGCAGGCGCTCGCCGAAGCGTTTGAGCGCATCGAGGCCGCGCACCTGCGAGGCGCGATCGAGCATCTTGTCCTTCGACAGACCGCCGCCGAGACACACGGGCTCGCGCAACGCATCGACCTGATAGATCTGGCTGCCAGCAGGAGTCTCCTCGACTCGTCCGACGATCAGCCTGAAGCTATTCGATCCGAGATCGACGGCAGCAAGTAGATGGGGATGTATGACCATCGGATATCCAGAAATCATTTTGAATCGGGAAAGCGCTTTTGCAGCGCACGAATTCTATTCTATGCCGACACGCAATCGGCTTTCAGGTTGCCAATCGAGAGTCATTTACCGGCCATCTTCGCCAATGATTTCGGCACGCCGTAGATGCCTGGATCACACGCGCTTCGCGCTAGCGACGCACAATTTGTGAAATCGAGACTGTCACAATAAATACATCATACGGTGAGAACATTTAGAAATTTTTATGCCCTTCCGATAGAGACATATTCCTCCCGTCCATACGCTACCCGCTCTTCAACCGCGAACTGGGCATTCTAGGTTTCAACGAGCGAGTACTCGCACAAGCCGCCGACATCACGTTGCCCTTGTTGGAACGCCTTCGCTTCATATGCATCATCAGTTCGAATCTCGACGAATTCTTCGAAGTCCGCATGGCGGGTCTGCAGGAGCAGATGCGCGACAACCCCGGTTCGCTGTCACCGGACGGCATGTCGCTGCAACACGTCTATGACCTCGTCTCCGAACGCGCACAGCGTCTCGTTCATCAACAGTACGAGATGCTGCACAATATCGTGCTGCCTGCGCTGGAAATGGAAGGCATCTATTTCCACGGCGCGGAAAGCTGGAGCGAGCAGCAAACCGCCTGGGCGCGCGAATATTTCCACAACGAGCTGTTGCCGGTCCTGACGCCGATCGGACTCGATCTCGTGCATCCGTTTCCGCGCGTGCAGAACAAGAGCCTGAACTTCGTCATCGAGCTCGAAGGCACCGATGCCTTCGGTCGTCAGGCGATGATGGGCATCGTGCAGGCGCCGCGTGCGCTGCCGCGTTTCGTGCGCATGCCGGAGGCGCTGTCCGGTTATCCGCATGGATTCGTGCTGCTGAGTTCGTTCATGCAGCACTTCGTCAACGAGTTGTTCCCGCATCTCACGGTGCTCAACTGCAACCAGTTCCGCATCACGCGCAACAGCGAACTGTTCGTCGCCGAAGATGAAATCACCAATCTGCGGGTCGCGTTACAGGGAGAATTGCCGGCGCGGCATCTGGGCAATGCGGTGCGGCTCGAAGTGTCGACGGAGACGCCGCCGCACATGAGCTGCCGTCTGCTCGACGAGAACAGCCTGACCAAGCGAGACTGCTATCGTGTCAACGGCGCGGTGAATCTGGTGCGTCTGATGCAGTTGCCTGAGATGGTCGACCGGCCCGATCTCAAGTTCGTGCCGCACATTCCTTCAGTGCCGAAGGCAATTGCGACCACGACCAACATGTTCGATGCGATCGATCAGGGCGATATCCTACTGCATCATCCGTACGAGAGTTTCCAGCCGATGCTGGAGCTTCTTTTGCAGGCCGCGAAGGATCCGCAGGTCGTCGCGATCAAGCAGACCATCTATCGGCACGGGCACTGATTCGCCGCTGATGGATGCGCAGATGCAGGCCGCGCGCAACGGCAAGGAAGTGACGCTGGTCGTCGAACTGCTCGCGCGCTTCGATGAAGAGACGAACATCAACTGGGCGTCGCAGTTGGAGGCCGTGGGCGCGCATGTCGTCTATGGCGTCGTCTGCCATAAATGGCACGCGAAGATGATGCTGATCGTACGGCGTGTGTCGCAGGGCGGCAAGATGGTGCTCAAACGATACGCGCCGCGCATTTGGGCACTATCACCCGCGCACGGCGCGTCTTTATACCGACTTCGGGTTGGTGACGTCCGATCAGGAAATGTGCGAGGACGTGCACCATGTGTTTCAGCAGTTGACGGGCATCGGCGGGGAGATTCCGTTGCATCTGCTGTGGCAGTTGCCTTTTACGCTGCATGCCAGGCACGCTGCATGCCAGGCTGATCGATGCGATTCGCGCCGAGGCGGACAACGCGCGCGCAGGCAAGCGGGCGCGGATCGTTGCCAAGATGAATGCTCTGCTCGAGCCTACGGTGATTGCTGCGCTATACGAGGCGTCGCATGCGGGCGTGAAGATCGATCTGATCGTGCAGGGGGTTTGCTCGTTGAAGCCGGGTGTCGAGGATCTCTCCGAGAACATTACGGTGCGGTCTGATCGTCGGGCGGTTTCTCGAGCATCATCGCATCTTCTATTTTTATGCCAATGGGCAGGGAAGATGTTTATCTCTCTAGCGCGGACTGGATGGATCGGAATTTCTTCCGGCGTGTTGAAGTGGCATTTCCGATTCGTGATCGGTGGTTGACGCGGCAGGTTATCGCTGAAGGGTTGTCGGTCTGTCTTAGGGATAATCAGTCGGCGTGGGTCATGCAGAGTGATGGGCATTATAGAAGCGCCGTTCGGGGAAGGCTATTCGTAATGCTCAATTGGGGTTGCTCGCCAAGTTTTGCTCTTGAGGTTTTTTGTTGCCGCTGGTGCTGATTATGGCTTTGGCGTGCAAAGCCACAACCACAAAAAACAACAAAAGAAGAAAAGCATCAAACCGCAAGCGACTTCCTCAAAGCCGTCCGCGCCGCGGGAAACCGCACAACAAAGGTACTCCCCCTCCCCACCTCAGACTTGACATCAAGCTCAGCATGATGCCTCTGCAGCACATGCTTGACGATAGCAAGTCCGAGCCCGGTGCCACCGGTATCCCTCGATCGGCTCCGATCAACGCGATAAAACCGCTCGGTCAACCGCGGAATATGCTCCGCAGTAATCCCAAGACCGCTATCTTTGACAGCAAACACCGCGCGATCACTCAAGCGCTGCCACGACACATCGATAGCCCCGCCATCCGGCGTATACCGCACCGCGTTAGTCACGAGATTTCCGAGCGCGCTCATGACCTCAGTCTCGACACCCGCAACCGTTAGCGAGTCGTCGGCCGAGAAAGTAATCCGATGTCGCCTACCAGAAAGACTATTGGCATCGTCCTCGAGATGCCGCAACACGGATCGCATATCGAGCAGTTCATCACCCGGCGGCCGCATATCCCCTTCGAGATTTGCCAGCACGAGAAGATCACGCACGATGTTCTGCATGCGCGCCGCCTGCTGCTCCATCATGTCGAGATAGCGATTGCAATCATCCTCGTCGAGCGGCAACTCGCGCATCGTCTCGAGAAACCCTGACAGCACCGTCAACGGCGTCTTCAACTCGTGCGATACGTTCGCGACGAAATCACGCCGCATCGAATCCGTGCGTTCGAGCTCGGTAATGTCCTGCATCAGAATGAGCTTACGGTTATCGCCATAAGGAAACACCTGCACCGATACCGTGCGCTGACGGTTCGCGCCCATGCCGCGCATCACCAGCATCTCTTCGTAATGCTGCGAACTCAGATAGCGAATGAAGTCCGGCTGACGCACCATATGCGTGATGTGCTGACGTAAATCGCGCTTGGCATCGAGACCGAAATGCTTCTCGGCAATCGCGTTGCACCACTCGATCTGATCGTGATCGTCGAGCATCGCGACACCGTTCGGCGACGCCTGAATGGCCTGAATGAAACGCGAATGCTGCTGCTCGACCTGACGCACCTGCGCATGCCAGCGCTTCGCGAGCTTGTGCAGCCGATAGTAGATTTCGCCCCAGATGCCGAGTGCGCTTGGCACTTCGCCGTAGACCGGCGCTTCGAGCAAGCGCCAGAGCCGCTGCGTGTGATAGGTGGTGAAGAAGCTCTGCACGAGCAGCATGAGCACCGCGAAGCCGAGCGCCCAGCGGATGCCGACGAATGCACTGCTCGCGGCGCAGAACGCCGCGAGCAGTGCGGGGGACACGATGGAACGCGTCCAGATGATGTTCATGTCGTCGGTAGTCAGTGTGACGTCGGGACAGACCGTCTATTTCGAAACCGGCAAGTCAGATACCGCGGGGATACTGAGCTTACGCATTCTTCGCAAGGCGGTATCCGCTGCCGCGCACCGTTTCGATCATAGCATCGCAGCCGGCCGGCTTGAGCGCGGCGCGCAAACGCTTGATGTGTACATCCACCGTGCGTTCCTCGACGAACACGTGATCGCCCCACACCTGATCCAGCAACTGCGTGCGGCTGTGCACGCGTTCCGGATGCGTCATGAAGAAGTGCAGCAGGCGGAATTCGGTCGGTCCGAGGTCCAGCTTGATATCGTTGCCCGACTGATGCGCCGCTACGCGATGCGTCGCCGGGTCCAGGCGCAGTCCGTTGATCGCGACCATGTCTTCCGTCAATTGAGGCGCGCGACGGCGCAATACCGCCTTGATACGCGCCATCAGTTCCTTCGGCGAGAACGGCTTGGTAACATAGTCGTCCGCGCCGATCTCGAGGCCGAGCACCTTGTCCTGCTCATCGCCGCGCGCGGTCAGCATGATGATCGGGATGTGCTTTGTGCGCTCGTTGTTGCGAAGCTCGCGCGCGAACGCGATGCCGGACTTGCCGGGCAGCATCCAGTCGAGCAGTACGAGATCGGGCAACACGTCGCTGATCAGGTTTTGCGCCTGTTCGGCGTTGTACGCCCGAATGGGGCAATGTCCCGCATGCTGGAGATTCACCGAGATCAGTTCGGAGATCGCGGGTTCGTCTTCAATGACGAGGATACTGCTGGGCATCGGCACCTCTTGACCTTTTGCTAAAGAAAAACGAGGACACGGCTTAACTCAGTGCCTCGCGTTCGAGCTGATCGCGCGAGATATGACGCACGTCGGTGCCCTTGACGATATAGATGATGAACTCGGCGATGTTCTTCGCGTGATCGCCGATACGCTCCACTGCCTTCGCGATGAACAGATAGTCGAGGCCCGCCGAAATCGTGCGCGGGTCTTCCATCATGTAGGTGACGAGCTTGCGCACGAAGGCGCGGAATTCGTCGTCGATGGCCTTGTCGTCGCGCACGATCTGCGCGGCCGCTACCGTGTCCAGACGCGCGAACGCATCCAGCGCGCGGCACAGGATCGACACCGCCATGTCGCCGGCCAGACGAATCTCCGCGATGTTCACGGTGCGGCCCGCGCCGTCTTCGTTGATGCGCTTCACGCGCTTGGCGATCTTCTCGGGCTCGTCGCCCGCGCGCTCGAGGTTCGTGATGGTCTTCGAAATCGCCATCAGCAGACGCAGGTCACGCGCGGCCGGCTGGCGGCGCGCGATAATATTGCTGCACTCCTCGTCGATCTCGACTTCCATCGTGTTCAGGCGAAACTCGGCGGCGACCACCTGATCCGCGACGCCGGTATCGAACTCGTTCAGTGCCTGCATCGCCGCGATGATCTGCGACTCGACCAGACCGCCCATTTCCAGCACTTTCGACGACACCGCGTTCAGATCGACATCGAACTGGCTCGACAGATGCTTATCGGGCATAACTTGCTCCCTCGGTCCTTCTTGCGTTTCTTGTTGCCCTGCTGTCCCGGCCGGAATCAGCCGAAGCGGCCCGTAATGTAGTCTTCCGTCTCTTTGCGAGCTGGCTTGATGAAGATCTTTTCGGTATCGCCGAATTCGATCAACTCACCAAGATACATATAAGCAGTGTAGTCGGAACAACGCGCCGCCTGTTGCATGTTGTGCGTCACGATCACGACCGTGTAATCGCTCTTCAGCTCGGCGATCAGCCCTTCGATGCGGCCCGTCGAAATCGGGTCGAGCGCCGAGCACGGCTCGTCGAGCAGCAGCACTTCCGGACGAATCGCGATACCGCGCGCAATACACAGACGCTGCTGTTGGCCGCCCGACAGACCGTAACCGCTCTGCTGCAGCTTGTCCTTCACTTCCGTCCACAGCGCCGCTTTCGTCAGCGCCCATTCGACACGATCGTCCATCTCCGAGCGCGAAAGTTGCTCGAACATCTTCACGCCGAACGCGATGTTGTCGTAGATCGACATTGGGAACGGCGTCGGCTTCTGGAACACCATGCCGACGCGCGCGCGCAGGAGCGAGATGTCCTTCGTCGTGTCGAGCAGGTTGGCGCCGTCCATCAGGATCTCGCCTTCCGCGCGCTGTTCCGGATAGAGCGCGTACATCTTGTTGAACGTGCGCAGAAGCGTCGACTTGCCGCAACCCGACGGTCCGATGAAAGCCGTGACCTTCTTCTCGGGAATGCGCAAATTGATGTTCTTCAGCGCGTGATACTTGTTGTAGAAGAAGTTGAGGTTCTTGACCTCGATCTTCGGCTTGATCGAATCAGCCGGCGGCGCGCCGTGCGTCGAGCGCACGCTGCCTGGAACCGGGCCGCGCTCGACCGGTGTTTCTTGGTGGTTGACACCACTTTCAACTATATTCATAAAATCACTCCGCCCTTCGCCCTTATTTCTTCGAGAAGATCGCACGGGCCAGGATATTCAGACCCAGCACGCCGAGCGTAATCAGGAACACACCGGCCCACGCGAGCGATTGCCACTGCGGGAACGGACTCATCGCGAACTTGTAGATCGTGACCGGCAGATTCGCCACCGGCTGATTCAGGTCCCACGAGAAAAATTGATTCGACAGCGCGGTGAACAGGAGCGGAGCGGTTTCACCCGCGATACGCGCCACCGCCAGCAGCACGCCAGTCACGATGCCGCCGACCGACGCCTTCAGCGTGATCGACATCACTATCTTCCACTTCGGCGTGCCGAGTGCGAAAGCGGCTTCGCGCAGCGCGTTCGGCACCAGCTTCAGCATGTTCTCGGTCGTGCGGATCACGATCGGAATCTGCAGCAACGCCAGCACGATTACGCCCGCCCAGCCGGAGAAACGGCCCATCTTCGCGACCACGATCGCGTACATGAACAGACCGATCACGATCGACGGCGCCGACAGCAGAATGTCGTTGATGAAGCGCGTCACGCTCGCGAGCCAGCGCTTCTGGCCGTATTCGGCCAGATACACGCCCGCCAGAATGCCGAGCGGCGTGCCGACGAAGGTGCCGATCACCACCAGCATCAGTGAGCCGACGATCGCGTTGGCGAGACCGCCGCCATCGGTGTTCGGCGGCGGCGTCGACTGCGTGAACAGATCGAGCGACAAGCCGCCGATGCCGAGCTTGAGCGTCGTGTAGAGAATCCACACGAGCCAGACGAGACCGAAAGCCATCGCGGCGAGCGACAGCGTCAACGCGACCGCGTTAGTGCCGCGGCGGCGGCTTTGCAGCTTCTGGCGCACGGCTTGG
>JAQFVJ010000200.1 GCA_029439525.1 Caballeronia sp. BR6202001591004 | reverse complement strand
CAACGGCAACAACGCGGGCAACGCGACCCTTTACACGGTCGGCGGCTCGTACAATCTGTCTAAGCGCACGCTCGTCGATATCCAAATTCCCGGGGTAAAAAACAGCAAGACGGCCAATTACGGCCTGAACGCCAACGACTACGGCACAGGCGCGGCGACGGACAACCCGATCGCCGGTCACAGCCAGAAGGGTGTGTACGCGGGCATCCAGCACTCTTTCTCAGCCACACCGCACAAGAGAAAGGGGCCGCCGATTCACATCGGCGGCCCTTTTTTGCAGCGTCAGCTTCGGGCTAGTCGCGTGCGATTCACGATGCGCCGTGACTCAGCCAATCGAGCACGGCGGCGGCATCATCGTCGCTCGCCTTGCGCGCCTTCGTCACCGAATCGGCACGCCCGGCTTTGGCGCCGCGCAACGGATCGCCACGCCGACCGCGAGGATATCGATGATCACGAGATGCAAAATGCGCGAAATCATCGACAACTGCGACTCGCGGATCTCGATGTGATCCGTTTCCAGCGCCACGGTCGCGCGCTTGGCGAGCGGCGTGTTGCTGGACGTGATGGCGATCACCGTCGCGCCCTGCTGCATCGCTACTTCCAGCACGCGCAACAGCTCCGGCGCGCGGCCCGACTTCGACACGGCGACGATCACATCGCCCTTGCCGAGCAACGCGGCGGAGACCGCCTGCATATACAGATCGCCGTACGCGATGGTCGGAATGCCGAAGCGGAAGAACTTGTAGTGCGCGTCCTGCGCGACGATGTTCGAATTTCCCAGCCCGTAGAACTCGATGCGCCGCGCGCCGTTGAGGATATCGATCGCCCGCTCGACGTTCTCGAAGTTGAGATGCTCGCGCAACTGAAGAATCGCGGACACCGTGTTGTCGAGCACCTTCGCGCCGAAGTCGGTCGCCGTGTCGCCGAGATGCACCTGGCTGTGGCTCACCGGAATCGTGCCGGTCAACCCGATCGCAAGCTTCCGCTTGAAATCCGACAAGCCCTGACAGCCGAGCGAGCGGCAAAAGCGGATCACGGTCGGCTGGCTCACATCGGCCTTGCGTGCAATGTCGATGATCGGATCGTTGATGATCGAACGCGGATGATTCAGCGCGAAATCCGCCACGCGCCGTTCCGCGGGCGTCAGCGCATCGCACATCTGGCGGATACTCTCGAACACCGCCGACGAACCGCTGTTCGCGCGATTCGACAACTGCGCGGAAAGAATCGCCGAGGAACGCCGGATATTCGGCCGTGGTGATATAGGTCGGAATGCCGGCGAGATACTGCTGAAAGCGCCCTTTCGACTCGAACCGCTCGCGAAACGGCGACTTGTAGAACAGTTCGCCTAGCTTGAGCACAATGCCGCCGCCGATATAGATGCCGCCCAGCGCGCCCAGCGTCACCGCGATATTGCCCGCGAACGTGCCGAGGATCGCGCAAAAGCAGTTCACCGTTTCGAGCGCAAGCGCTTCGCCAGCCAGTGCGCGGTTGGTGACGTCGGCAGCGGAGAAGCCGTCGGCAACCGTGACCGCGTCGCGCTCGGCGAGCGCCCGGTAGATCAGTTCCAGCCCCTGCCCCGCGCACACGCGTTCGAATGAGACGTGCGGAAACTTGCGGCGCACGTAGCGCATCACGAGATCCTCGCGTTCGTCGAACGGCGAGAACGTCGCGTGGCCGCCTTCGGAACCGAGCGCGATCCAGCGATCGGCGGCGGAAATCAGGCCCGATACGCCCAGACCCGTGCCCGGCCCGAGCAGACCGATCACGCTGTTCTGCCTGCGCGACCCGCCGCCGACCTGCTCGCGTTGCGGATCGGTGAGACCGTGCAGCGCCATCGCCAGAGCGCCGACAAGATGAAGGCCGCGGGCATCATGCCGATCGCGATGGGCGGCCAGCCGTGGGCAGGACCTGACGCTGTGGGAAGACGTCGTGCTGTCGCAAGACGCAGACTTCTACAAGAAGGCGATCGTCGATCTCGACCAGAAGACCCTGACCTCGGCAAGATGGTTCAGGTGTTCGACACGGTCCGCAAGATCCAGGATTACTTCGACAGCGGCGGCACGGGCCGTGACTGGAACCTCGCCACCGCCATGGTCATCCCAGGGCAAGGCCGGCATGCAGTTCATGGGCGACTGGGCGAAGGGCGAATTCGCCGGCGCGAACAAGAAAAACCGGGTACGGACTACATCTGCGCGCCGGTGCCGGGCACGGATAAGGCCTACACCTTCAACGTCGACTCGTTCGTGTTCTTCCAGCAGAAGGACCAGAAGGCCGCGACGCCGGGCCAACTGGCGCTGGCCAAGACCATCAAGACGCCGGACTTCCAGGAGCAGTTCAGCCTGAACAAAGGCTCGATCCCGATGCGTCTGGGCGTGTCGATGGCCAAGTTCGACGACTGCGCCAAGAAGTCCTACTCTGATGAACAGACGGCGATCAAGTCGGGCGGCTATGTTCCGTCGCTCGCGCACGGCATGGCGCAAGGCGATGCAGTCGCCGGCGCGATGACCGACGTCGTCACGAAGTTCATGAACTCGTCGGAAGATTCGAAGAGCGCGGGCGCAGCGCTCGCAAACGCAGCGAAGACGAAGTAAAGGCGGTTGTTTAAAACGGCGCGCGTGGCTTCCACGCGCGCCGTTCGAGCAACAACGCACGTGAATTAGTCGCATCAAAAGCGCCGTTCGCTTCCCAGTGTGTTTCCTGCGAGGCACAGCCTTCCGCCACAAGGCGCGCCAAACAGGGCGATCCCACGCACGAAAGCGCCGGCGCATCTTCCAGGAGTCGAGTCGTGACTACCTCCATCACCGCGGACAAGAAACCGCAGACCCCGCCCCGCCGCACGTCCGCATCGGCAGCGCTCGCCGATCGCTGGATCCCGAAGATCGTGCTCGCACCCAGTATTCTGATCGCGCTCGTCTTCGTGTACGGTTTCATCGCCATTACCGGCTATCTGTCGCTGTCCGAATCGCGACTGATGCCGCGCTATGTTTTCGCCGGTCTCGACCGCTACAAGCAACTGTTCGCCAACGATGTCTGGTGGACGTCCGCCGCCAACCTCGGCTGGTTCGGCATTCCGTTCATCGGCATCTGCGTGATTCTCAGCCTGTTCCTTGCGATCCTTCTGGACCAGAAGATCCGCAACGAAGGCGCCCTGCCAATCTTTCTCTACCCGATAGCGCTCTCCTTCATCGTGACGGGCACCGCGTGGCAGTGGATTCTGAACCCGGGCCTCGGCCTCGAAAAAGTCTTCCACGACTGGGGCTGGACAAGCTTCTCGTTAAACTGGCTGGGCGATCCGGACAAGGCCATCTTCTGCGTCGTGATCGCGGCGGTGTGGCAATCGACCGGCTTCGTGATGGCGCTGTTCTTCGCCAGTTTGCGCGGCGTGGATGGAAAAATCTTCGAGGCCGCGCAGGTCGACGGCGCGCCGCTCCCGACCATCTACCGCAAGATCGTGATTTCGAGCGCGCCCGGTGTTCTTTTCCGTGCGGCTGATTCTCTGCCACATCACGATCAAGACCTTCGACCTGGTGGTCGCGCTGACGGCAGGCGGTCCGGGCACGTCGTCGCTGCCCGAGATCTTCGTGTACACGTTCTCGTTCAACCGTGGCCAGCTCGGCGTGGGCGCCGCCTCGTCGATGATGATGCTGGCGACCGTCGGTCGTCGCTGTGCTCGTGCCGCTCATGTATCTGGAAGCGGGGAGCACCCGCAATGCAGCCTAAGATGACCCTGAATCACGCCGTCATCTACGCGGTGCTGATTCTCTTGCGCGTGTACCGGCGTGCGCTGCGACGGCATGGAGCCGTTCCTCCGTGCGCATGGTGATTCCGGCCGTGCTGATCTCATCGTTCAACGGCTATGTGCGCACTGGCGCTTTCGCGGTGCGGACGCGATGTTCACGATGCTGCTGGTCTGCTGCTTCATCCCGTTCCAGGCCATTCTGCTGCCGATGGCGCATCTGCAAGGCTATCTCGGCCTGTCGAACACGACGACCGGCCTCGTGCTCATCCACGTGATCTACGGCATCGCGTTCACGACGATGTTCTTCCGCAACTTCTACATGAGCATTCCGGCCGAGCTCATGAAGGCGGCGCGCATCGACGGCGCGGGCTTCTTCACGATCTTCACGAAGATTCTGCTGCCCGTGTCGCTGCCGATTTTCATGGTGTGCATGATCTGGGAATTCACGCAGATCTGGAATGACTTCCTGTTCGGAATCGTGTTTTCGGGCGTGGATTCCATGCCGATCACGGTGGCGCTGAACAACCTCGTGAACACCTCGACGGGCGTGAAGGAATACAACGTCTACATGGCGGGCGCGATCATCGCGGCCTTGCCGACGATCCTCGTCTACATGATCGCGGGACGTTATTTCGTGCGCGGGCTAACGGCCGGCGTGGTGAAAAAGGTTAATCGAGCATCGTTCGATAGAGATATAGAGGATTCACATGGCAAGCCTTTCCATCCGTGACGTGTACAAGACCTACCCGAACGGGGTGCCGGTTCTCAAGGGCGTCAACATCGACATCGAGGACGGTCAGTTCCTGATCCTCGTCGGCGGCTCGGGATGCGGCAAGTCGGCCCTGCTCAACATGATCGCGGGTCTCGAAGACGTGACCCAGGGCGACATCATGATCGACGGCAAGACGGTGAACAACCTGTCGCCGAAGGATCGCGAGATCGCGATAGTGTTCCAGTCGTATGCGCTCTACCCTTCCATGAGCGTGCGCGACAACATTTCCTTCGGCCTCAACATCCGCAAAGTGCCGAAGGACGAGCAGAAGAAGATCGTCGATCGCGTGTCGGAGACCTTGCAGATCGGCCATCTGCTGGATCGCAAGCCGGGGCAGTTGTCGGGCTGTCAGCGTCAGCGTGTGGCGATGGGTCGCGCGCTGGCCCGCGATCCGGTCATGTTCCTGTTCGACGAGCCGCTGTCCAACCTTGATGCGAAGCTGCGTATCGAGATGCGTTCAGAGATCAAGCTGCTGCATCAGCGTCTGGGCACGACCATCGTCTACGTGACGCACGATCAGATCGAGGCGATGGACGCTCGGCGACCGCATCGCGGTGATAAAGGACGACGGCATCGTGCAGCAATTCGGCGCGCCGCAGGAAATTTACGATTCGCCGGCCAATCTGTTCGTTGCGGGATTCATCGGCGCGCCGCCCATGAACTTCATCAGCGGGAAGCTCGTCGATACGGGTTCAGGCGTCGAGCTGGAAATGGACACGGGCATCACGCGGCAAATGCTCAAGCTGCCCTTCGATGCGAACCGTCTGCGCGGCCATGTCGAGCAGGAAGTGATTCTCGGCTTGCGTCCGGAGCGCATCATCGATTCGCGCAGCGCGCATAACGTCGCCGATGCGAGCCTGCAGCCGATCGAGGTGCGCGTCGATATGATCGAGCCGATCGGGCCGGATACGCTGGTGTTCGCGCAGGTCAACGGCAAGCGCATCGTGTCGCGTGTGCCCGGCGTCGAATCCGCAGCCGCAGCAGAATATGACGCTACTCTACGATGTCTCTAAGGCGGTGTTGTTCGATCCGAAGACCGAGGAGCGGCTGGCTTAAGCTGTTTCACAGCGTAGCAGAAGGTCACTTTCTTTTGCGGCTTACGAGCCGCTCACGGAAAGTGGCCTTTTTTGTTTGTGGGCGCAGTGCGCAACTAAGCTTAACAAAATGAAGAAAGGGCTGTTAACCCGCGATGAATGCTGTTAACCTGCTCATTGTTTCGACGACGAAAGGGACATGGCTAACCCTATATTCGACG
>JAQFVJ010000199.1 GCA_029439525.1 Caballeronia sp. BR6202001591004 | reverse complement strand
TTGCTCGCGTTCGGTATCGGGCAGATTCATTTTGCCCATGACCCGTGTCTAAACATAGATATGGGGCTAATTCAATGACGCACTGCACTAGCAATCCGGAAAGCCTGTCTGCATTTACCTGACGTGTGCATACCGTTCCCGGCAAACATTTCCCGCAATTATTTTTCCGGAATTTTGATCGGCTATGTTAGCAGCGCACCCTTAATCCTGCCAAGCGGCATCGCCGCCACCGCACCATGGTATACTTAAAGTTTTTCACGCGATCGTCGTCGACGATCAGGCTCCGCAGATCATTCGCGAATTCCCATCGCGGCGTCGAAGATTCTGAATGAGTTGAAGACGGCCTGACGCCCGCCGCGCGGTGATGCTAACGCGCGTTCAGTGCGTGTTCGCCGCGCGCGTGCGCCACTCGTAGTCAAACACGGTCGCCTGCCGTGGTTCGGACAGCAACTCGACGAAACTCGCCACGTCCGCATCCTTGACGAAACTCGCGGCCGAACGCGCCGTGAGGATCGCCGTCGTGTCTTGCGGCTTCGCGACTATATAGCCCTGCACGTAATCGACACCGATTTCCTGCAGCGCGCGCAGCGTGGTCGACATCCTCCACCCATTCCACCACGCTGCGCCTGCCCGAGATTGCGCGCCAGCGCGACGATCGCGATATCCGCCGGATGCGCGCACATCGAGCGCACGAATTCGCCGTCGATCTTGAGAGCATCGGCGGACAGCGCCTTCAGGTACTTGAACGACGGGTACTCTGAACGACGTATAGCCCGCGCCGAAATCGTCGAGCGCGATCTTGCCGCCCATGTCGTGCACGCGCGCGATGAAGCACTGCGTGTTCTCCAGATCGTGCAGTGCGACGCTCTCGGTGATTTCGAGGCACAGGTAGTGCACGACCGACGGATACCGCGCGAACAGCGCGAAGATGTCTTCCATGAACTGCTCGTCGTTGAGCGAACCGCCCGACAGGTTCACGCAGATGAACTGCGTGTTCGCGAGGTGCTGACGATCCGTTTCGATCCATTCGAGCAGCGTCGAGATCACCCAGCGGTCGATCGCCGCGATATTGCCCGACTCCTCCACCGCCACGATCAACCTTGCCCGCGGGCAACGGGTTCCGTCAGGCGCGCGCATGCACAATAAATAGGACTTCGAAATTGAGCGATTCGGTCGGCGCCGTCAGCGACATGATCGGGTGCATCACGAGGAACAGGCCCGTGAGCAGGCGGTTGCGGCCGAGCATTTCGACCAGCTTCAGTTTTTCCGCGCGCTCCTCGAACGCCGCCGCGCTCTTGCGATAGGTAACGAGATGCGTATGTGCGACTTTCTTCGCTTCGCGACAGGCGCGATCGGCATGCGAGAGCGCGTCCTGCACGTGCACGCCGCGCGAACATTCGACGAGGCCGATCGATGCCCTTCACCTGGAACGCGCGATTGCCGACCTGATACGGCGCGTCGCTCAGAATGGAAATGAGCTCACGGCATTGCGTGATGGCGTCTTCGATCGACGTGTCGGGCATCACGCAGACGAACTCGCCGCCGCCGATGCGCCCGACCGGATAGTTGCGCACAAAATGCGCGCGCGTGCGGGCCGCGACCTGACGCAGCACTTCGTCGCCGCTGCGATGGCCGAACAGATCATTGACCAGCTTGAAGCGGTCGAGATCGATATAGGCAAGCGCCCACGGCAGCGTTTCGTCGCTCTGCACGGAAATGGCTTTCTCGATGCCGCGCCGGTTCAGCGAGCCGGTCAGCGGATCGTGCTCGGAGAGAAAGCGCAAACGCTCGACGGCTTTCGAACGTTCGGTGGTGTCCCCTGCAACGAGCCTTCGATCCAGCCGTTCGAGCGTATCGCCTTAAGCAGATAGCGCCGCTCGCTCGTGCTGCGCTCGACGGAACCGCCCATTTCCAGTTCGCCGTCACTGCTCTTCGACGCCAGCGCCTGCAATGCGCCCCACGCGCCCGGCTCGAAATAATCGTTCCAGTGACGGACCTTGTACTCGGCCTTCTGCAAGTCGAGCATCGAGCGCAGCGCCGAATTGGCGCGCACGAAATGGCCGTCGGCATCCAGCGTGAAAAGTCCGATGGGCGTCACTTCATACGTATTGCGCAATTCCATCTGCGCCTGGCGGCGGAAATCGCGTTCGGCGCCCATCTGCTCGGCAATGGCGAAGGCCGCCATCATGCTCGACGACAGCGAGGCCATCACCGTATTCACGCCGCCGACCAGCACCTTCAGCCCGAACGCCGCGCCGAGCACTTCCGAGAGCGTGGCGAAAATAGCACCACCGCCAGCGACGCAACATACCACAGCACCGTGCGCGAACGCGCCATCCACACGAGCCGCGTCAGGAAGAACAAAAGCACGACGATGCCAAAGCCCGCGATCACCCAGAGCGTCGAAATGAACATCGAATACGGCAACGCGAACGCGGCCGCGAGCAGCATGAGTTCCGTGTATTGGATCACGCGCAGCAGCCAGCGATAGCCGACCACGCGCAACTCGCGGCGAAACAACTACGTAAATAACGCGGCGGTTAGCAGATAATACGCGGCGAAGGTGAACTGCCGCAGTGGTGTCATGTAATCGGACAGCAGGACACGGCCGAGCCATTGCATGTCCCAGCCCATCGCGTTGGCGTACAGGCGAAGATTGCCGACCAGCCACACCGCGAAAATAACGTACGTCCATTCGTGATTGATGAGCGCCGTCACGAAAACGAACACGGCGAGCGTCAGCAACCCCCCCGCGACGAGTCCCGAGCTTTCCTGGAAGTCGAGCGCGGAATTGCGCAGCCCTTGCCAGTCCCACGAAAACGCGTTGATCTGCGCCGGCCCCGAATACGGGCCGTGACAGAGAATGGATTCGGGCGCCATGAACCGCCCGACGAGGATGAAGAAGCCCGCCTTGACCGGCTTCAGTTCGCCGCTGGTGGAATCGCGGCTCGCCTGGCCGAGCGGTCAGAGCGTTTCCGCGTCCCATCAGGCAAGCGTTTGCGCGTGGCGCGACGGAAGTTCGACGACGGTCTGCGATTCATCGCTCATGCTGGACGTGACGAAGCTGAACCAGACCGGCTTTTCGGAAAGGCACGTGCTGTAACTGTTGACTGGTTGACTGGCTTGACGCGGGCGAGCGCATCGGCGGGACGCAGGGAGTCGCCGCGGTCGGCGATGACGTGCATGGCGAGCGGCAGCGCGCCGCGCGATTCGCTTACTGGCGCGGCGGCAGGAACCAGAGCGTGGCAATGGTGCCGAGCGCGATGAGAACCGGCACCGCATAAACGGCGAGCACGTACAGAGCGTCGTCGATCCACGAGCCCGTGCGCCTGATTCTCGATAGGGAAGTTGGTATAACCGACGTCATTCTGGAAAAACCTCGTTTGCGCCGACTGCGGCACGCTTCTCATGCATGCCCAATTCGCCGGCGCGGGGCGACGGCGAAGCCAATAACACTCCCCGCCCTCACCTATTGGCCAACCAGACCGCTCCGAGGTCCGGTTTTTTCGCTATATTAGTTTCCTCGAAACAAACTCGGTATTACCGGCGGTAAGCCATTAACGGAGCTTCTGGGCATCAAACCGTTTCCCACTGAAAAGATAAATCTCCAGCCAAATCGATGTCCTTGTGTTCCGTGTTGAACCATGAGAAGTCCAGCAGCGGATGACGCGCGTCCGCCCAACGTTGACGCGCAACCGCCACACATCCTTGGCCAGAACGCGGTACGGCAAGCCGCCCACATGCGCCATCGGCAGGAATTCACCGCCGCCGAACACGTCCTTGAACAACATCGCTTCGTATTCCCGGTTCAGCGGGGCGCGTGCAGTGATCACCATGTAATCGATCCCGTGCTGCTCGCAGAACATCCAGAGCGCCTTGCATAACGCAACCTTCACCACGCGTCCGACCATGCCGCTCGCGACGCCGAGCCGCGTCGCTTCGGCCAGCAGCCGCTTGGTGCCCAGATTCGACGGCAACGTTACCGACAGCTCCACCGCGAGCGGCCCGTATGCATTGGTCTGGGTGCGCATGGTGCCCAGCGGCGCACGATCGAGCGGCGCTTTGGCCAGTAGTAGTACGACCGTGCCGCGATGGCGGTCGGCTTCCTCGACTTCCATCTTTTCCGCGAACTCGCGCAAATGGCGGCCATAGGCCGAACGTCTGATGCTGACCGCCTTCTCGAATCCGGCTTCATCGTCGGGAGTAGACGGGACGGCAGGCGTTCCTTTTTCTGAAGTGCGGGTACGACGGTGAGAGTCGGGCGCGCTGCCGGCGCTTCGACGCGAATTTCCGGAACGATTTCCCGTGTGTCTACGAGATGAGTGGCAGCGTTCGCGGCAATGTTCTCAGACGTTGCTTAATTGTACCCCATTTTTCTTGGCGATTGGAAGGTTACCGCGTGATTAGGGGCGGAAATTGGGTTATGCCCTCACACGGCGAAAGGGAGCTCTCACGAAATCAGGAGCAGGGGTGCGCGCCAGCCGCTGTTTCCAAGCAAATTTCAGGCTTAACGAGTGGAGGCAAACTTCTAATCGACGAGCCAGTCACCGTAACGCCCGCGTAATTTGAATATGCATAGGCAATACAACATAACGTGCACGAAAAAAGTGATCAGAAACGAGGGCGGCAGCCACCGATCGCCGGAGCTTCGTGGAATATCGCGTAAATGCAGGAAAACACTAAATAAAAAGGGACACGGTAACGTTTGCGGTTGCAGTTGCGGTTGCGGTTCGCATAACTATCAATTCTCGAAACGTTTATTTCGTGGGGGAAAAAGTTAGAAGAAAGCGGGGTTTTCGACCAGCGAAAGCCCGCTCTATCCTTCTATTTGGAAATACTGTAGGAATTAAAATACGGTGCAAGTTTAGACGATCACTCTTCTTCGTCGGGCCACGGAATATCGACATCGGTGATAAACGCGACCATTTCCAGTGGCCGTCCTTCCTGCCGGCCGATATCGCCGTCCGCGCGCTGCCATTCGCAACGGAAAATGGTTTTCGGCGTATCGGCCAATAAAGTCACGGTGCGAATTTCGTCCGGGTCGTTTTCCTCGACGGGGCCGTCGAGCGATACGAGCAGTTGCTGCGGCCACACACCATCGGCGTAGATCTTGTCGCCGTCGTGGATGACGACATGCGCCTCGACGCCGATGGTCGCCGACGCTTCGACGATCATCTTGCCGAGTGCGCGCAGCACCGCCGTGGCGCGCCCCGAATTTGCCTGACGAATGGCGAGATCGCCGCGTGTCAGTGCCTGTTCGAGCTTGGGATTGGTTTTCTGTTGCTTCATTGGGTTCTCTTCTCTCTTGTGTTTAATCGCAGGTTCGACGGAGGTCGGTCGGCATTAGTTGCACGTCGGGTCCACCGTGGACCGCTCGGTTCGGTTGTCTCTTCAAGATAGGACGCGCCGGCAGCGCGAGCAAATCCGCGCGGCGCAACGATCACGCCCACGCTCAAGTTTGCGCACGCTCGGCTGGTATTTAGCTCATCGCCACCCGACTCGCGTTGCCGCCGCCGTGCCGTTCATCGATCCGTGTGACTCTCCTGCCGTTACCGTGCCGGCTCACGCCATGCGTGTCTGCCAGGGCGTTCGCGGACGTTCGGCGGCGATGTCGGCATGCTGAACATGCTCAAGGCATCGGTTCCGCCGGCCGACGTGGCCGACGTTGTGGGGCATCGCGCTGACCACGCATCTGCAGCCGATCGTCTGCCGCATCAGCGCGGCTATGAAGCGCTGATGCGCGGCCACGCGAGCGACGGCGCGCTGATTCCGCCCTTCGATCTGTTCGGCCGCGCGATTGTATCGGGCCGGCTCGCCGAACTCGATCGCATGAGTCATCTCACACATCTGCGCAACGCGGCGCCGATTCTGCCGAGCGCGCAGTGGCTGTTCATCAATATCAATCCGTCCACCTTCACCGATGCCGATTATGCCAGACGTCTCGCGCAACTCACGCGCGAAGCCGGCCTGACGCAGGAGCGGCTCGTCATCGAAGTGCTGGAATCGGGTGGCACCGACGTCGCCGATCTCGCCCGCGCGACACGTGCCTTCCGCACGCAGAGGGCTTTCTCGTTGCGGTGGATGACTTCGGCGCAGGGCACTTCAACATCGACCGGCTGCTGACGCTCAAGCCGGATATCGTCAAGCTCGACCGCAGCCTCGTGCGCGCGCAGAGCAATCCGCCGCACACTACCTGCGCGATGCGCTGATGCCCAAGCTCGTCGATCTGCTGCACGAGTCGGGCATGTTCGTGGTCGCGGAAGGCATCGAGACGCGCGACGACCTGATGCTCGCGGCACGCTCGAACGTCGATTTCGTGCAGGGCTGGCTGCTGTTCGGCAAACCCAATGGCGCGCTCGCGCCTCGCGGCGTGGCAACGCCGCTGTTCGAGCATGTGTTCGACACGCTGGCGCAGTTGCGCCGCACCGAGCGCCTCGCGGGCGATCTTCTGTTGATGCCGTACCGCTCGAATCTGTCGCAGTTCGGCGCAGCGCATCGCGGCGGGCGCGAGCACAGAGGAAGCCTGCGCCGAACTGCTCGCCCGGCCCACACTCAGTTAGTTGCTTCTTTCTCGATCAGGCGGGCCGCGAATTCACGCCCGCGCTGCGCGGCGTCGGTGCGAAAGAGCCGAGCGAGCGCTTCGCGCCGATCGCTGATTCGTCGAGCGGCCGCTGGGACAATCGTCCGTAGTCCGTATTTCGTCGAAGCACACGCGAAGCCGCAGGAAGTGATCGTGAGCGCGCCGCATCTGTCGGTGACGGGGCTGTCGCTGTGCGTGACGCTCACGGTAACCACGCAATGCGCGGGACGCACCATCGTCGCGGGCACCGATCTCGACTGGCGCCGCTTGATCAACGACGCGCCGTCGATTCTCTGAACGCTTGTCAGACTGCCGCGTTGTCGGCTTTCCGAACCGCTTCGGCCAGCGCCTATGCGCCGGTTTTCAGAGCCGCGAGATTGCCCGGCTCGAAGGTCCAATGCCCGGTCGCGTCCACCGGCGAGTTCCGCGCCGGGCTAGCGCGCCGCCAGCGCGATCGCCTGATCGGCCGGACACACCATGTCGAAGCGACCGTGCACGATACGGCAAAGCAGATGCGCAATGCGCGCGATGAGCGGCAACAGCGGCAGCGGCGGCAGCGGCGGCAACTCGTTGGCCATGTAGTGGCGTTCGAGCAGCGCCATGGATATCGCGGCGTTGTTCTCG
>JAQFVJ010000198.1 GCA_029439525.1 Caballeronia sp. BR6202001591004 | reverse complement strand
CCGCGATGGGCAGTATCTGGTTTTTCACGTATTCAGACGCAAAAAAACGCCATTGGCGGGACCGCTGGCGTTTTTTTGCGTCGGCGCGGTGCGTCGTCACGACGCAGTCCGCGTGTCGGCTCAGCTCAGTGCGCGCTCTTGCTGGTTTCCACTTGCTGCATCGGCGCGGTGTCGACGGGCGGCAGTACCTTGCGTTCACGCGGCACGCGGATCGGCACCGGCTCGCGCGCGGCTGCGGCGCTGGCTTCACGCAGCTTGTCGGCATCGGTATTGACCCAGATGAGGCCGACGTTCTCCAGCATCGGCTGGAGCGATTCCGTCGACATCGGCGCGGCGGGGCGTGCGACCGGCGCGGGTTCCGCGGCCTTTACCGGCTTCGCTTCGACCGCGACGGGCGCTGGCACCGTGCTCGCGCTTTCCACCAGCGGCTGGACCGGCTCGACGGCCGTTGCTTCCGGCGTCGGTGCAACGGCTGCGGTCTTCACCGGCTTGTCTGCTTCCGCCGGTGCGGCTTCGACAGGCGCCTCGACCGGCTTGGCGGTTTCCACCGGAGCAGGCTGTACCGCCTCAACGTGCTGCGGCACTTCGGGTACTGCAGGCGTCGCGGGCACGAACGGATCGGCTGCCTTGGTTTCGGCGATCTTCGGCGACGGGCCGAACGGATTCTCGACCGAGGGCGCCGCAGCGGGACGGGCGAAGAACTCGGGTGCCGGTTCGGGCGTTTCAATTTTCTTCGCTTCGGCTGCCGGCTCGGTTGCGGCTTCCGTTGCAGCAGGCGCGGCAGGTGCAGCAGCCTGCTTGACGACCGGACGCGGTTCGCGGCGTGCAGCGGCTTCCTGCGCGGCTTCGGCATCGAACACGCCGGCTTGTGCCGACACGGCGTCGGTCGCGCCTTCGGCTTCCGCCAGATCGGCCGCGTGATTTACCCTCGTGCCTTCCTCGTCGCGCTCGCGGCGACCGCCACGGCGGCCACGGCGACGGCGGCGGCGTTCTTCACCGTCATGCGCGTTGTTCGGATCGTTCGCGTCGGCGCTCGTTTGCACGCCTTCGCTCACAACCGTCGTCGTTTCGATGAACTCCGATGCCACCGTTTCACCCGACGTCAGTGCTTCGACAGCGGCATCCGGCTGCGGCTTGCGGCGCTCGCCGCGTTCCGCGTGTTCCGCGCGCTCGGGACGCGCGCGGCGCTCCTGACGTTCGCCTGCCGGACGGGCATTGCGTTCGCGCGGCTCGCGGGCTTCATGCGGTTCGCGGTTCTCACGCGGTTCACGCAATTCGCGTCCTTCACGGCCGCCGCGTACTTCCTGCTCTTCGCGGCGCCCGCCCTGACGACCCGCACCATTACCAGCCGTTTCCTTACCGGCGGCTGCGCCATCGCGACCGCCGCTGCGGGGATTGCGGTTGCGATCGCCTCCGCCCGTGCGTTCGGTACGCTCGCGCTGAGGCTTCTGAGCCGGTTGCACCTCGACCGGCGCGGGCGCCGGCTGCTTGACCTGGGGTTGAATGCCGAACAGATTCTTGATCCACGCGATGAAACCGCCGCTCGCGGGCACCGGCGTCGGCGCGGGAGCGGGCGCGGCTTCGACCGGCGCGGGCTTCGCCGGGGCGCTGGGCGCCGGCTTTTCGGGCGTGATGCCCTTCACGGCGGCTTCCTGCTTCGGCTTCACTTCTTCGCTGCGCTTGCTGTAGCCGGTCTCCGACTCCAGTTCGCTCGCTGCTTTGACGACCATCTTCCACGACGCGCGTGGATCGTCGAGACGTGCATCGTCGTGACGCAGGCGCTCCAGCTTGGAGTGCGGCGTTTCGAGATGCTTGTTCGGAATGAGAACGACGTTGACCTTGAATCGCGACTCGATCTTGTTGATCTCAGAGCGCTTTTCGTTCAGCAGGAAGGCAGTCACCTCGACCGGCACCTGGCAATGGATCGCCGCGGTGTTTTCCTTCATCGCTTCTTCCTGAATGATCCGCAGCACTTGCAGCGCGGACGATTCAGTATCGCGGATATGGCCTGTGCCGTTACAACGCGGGCAGGTCACGTGACTGCCTTCGGACAGCGCCGGACGCAGACGCTGACGCGACAGTTCCATCAGGCCGAAGCGCGAAATCTTGCCCATTTGTACGCGCGCACGGTCATGTTTGAGCGCATCCTTCAGGCGTTGCTCGACTTCGCGCTGGCTCTTGGCTGACTCCATATCGATGAAGTCGATCACGATCAGCCCGCCCAGATCGCGCAGACGAAGCTGACGCGCGACTTCGTCGGCGGCTTCGAGATTGGTGCGCGTGGCGGTTTCCTCGATGTCCGCGCCCTTGGTCGCGCGTGCCGAGTTCACGTCGATGGCGACGAGCGCCTCGGTGTGGTCGATCACGATCGCGCCGCCCGAGGGCAGCGGCACCGTGCGCGAGTACGCGGTTTCGATCTGATGCTCGATCTGGAAGCGCGAGAAGAGCGGCACGTCGTCGTGATAGCGCTTCACCTTTTGCAGGTTGTAGGGCATCACGATATCCATGAAGGCGGGCGCCTGGTTATGGATTTCGGTTGTGTCGATGAGGATTTCGCCGATATCCGGCTGGAAGTAGTCGCGAATCGCGCGGATGACGAGGCTCGATTCGAGATAGATGAGCATCGGCTGGCCGGCGACGCCGCTCTGCGACGCGGTTTCGATCGCGCGCCACAGTTGCATCAGGTAGTTCAGGTCCCACTGGAGTTCTTCCGCCGAACGGCCGATACCGGCAGTGCGCGCGATGATGCTCATGCCTTCCGGCAGTTCGAGCTGCGCCATGGTTTCGCGCAGTTCCTGCCGCTCCTCGCCTTCGATCCGGCGCGACACGCCGCCGCCGCGCGGGTTGTTTGGCATCAGGACGAGATAGCGTCCCGCCAGCGAGATGAACGTGGTCAGCGCCGCGCCCTTGTTGCCGCGCTCTTCCTTTTCGACCTGGACGATGAGTTCCTGGCCTTCGCCCAGCGCGTCTTGGATGCGTGCGGAGCGCATTTCGACGCCATCGCGGAAATACTGGCGGGCGACTTCCTTGAACGGCAGAAAACCATGGCGGTCTTCACCGTAGTTGACGAAACAGGCTTCGAGCGACGGCTCGATGCGGGTGACGACTCCCTTATAGATATTGCCTTTGCGCTGTTCGCGCCCGGCGGTTTCGATGTCGATGTCGATGAGCTTCTGCCCATCGACGATGGCGACGCGCAATTCTTCTTGCTGCGTCGCGTTAAACAGCATGCGTTTCATGAAACGGCTCCAGAATGGCTCCGCCGTTCCTCATTCTGCGAATCGGCGCCGGTGATGAAAACATCACGCGCACGAAGCGGGAGGGCGAGCGTGCCACGCTTTTTGTGTTGTCACAAAGCACGGCCGGAGCGGGACTTCTGGCGGGAGAATTGCCGAAAGCGGGCACGGGCCATCTAATCTGGCGGCGAGGCCTTGGGGCACATGGGAACGATCGTAGAAGCGCCGACACGGCGCGCTGTCCGAGGATGAACGGTGGCGCCGCGACTCCCGCGTCTCAAATAGATAGACGCGCCGGAACCGGGGCGCTCTTGCAACTGAGCCAATTCCTTCCCACGGAGGCGGCAAATTCAGGCGATCTCGCCCAGACTTTCACGATGCTTCCTCACCTGTCTTGTTTTTGCGGCCTGACCGCGCTGGCATACTACGGACTCGATTGCTCCCGCAGTTCAACCGTGTCTCGCCTCTTTGCGACGCTCATTTCAAACCGCGCCTCGCAGAAAACAGCGCCGCAGCGGTTGCGTCGTCGATTGTTCGCAATCCGGCGAGCTGCGATTGCTTTTTCTCCAGCCCTTTGACGGGACTGTTCGGGCTGACGTCCGGTTTGACATCCGGACGCCGTCGCTTCTCGCCGATAAAATTCTTTTTGACCAAAAATCCGTTACCGTCGGCGATCGACTCGACCGAACGCGCCTGTGGGCTCCGTCCTTGCCGGTGATATCGCCGTGCGTGCAACTCGTTGCTCATTTTCTGGGTGAGCAACCGGCCCTGGGCGCAAGTAAAATGATGGTTTATCGCTTGCGCCGAAACAGTCTGATAAATTGGGACCCGTTGCCTGATCCAAAGCATTGACCTTTTCAGGCTGTTCCCAAATTATACTTCAGAATGAATGAGCTAGGCAAAACATCCCATAAACAGGTCGCAAGCGAGCAGGTCTCGATGATCGAAGTCGACGAGACCGCCGCAGGTCAGCGAATCGACAATTTTCTGCTGCGCGTCTGCAAGGGTGTCCCTAAAAGCCACATTTACCGGATTCTGCGCAGCGCGGAAGTGCGCGTGAACAAGGGGCGCATCGACGCCGCGTATCGTCTGGAACTGGGCGATCTCGTGCGCGTGCCGCCGATCCGCGTGGCCCAGCCGGACGATACGCCGGTGTCCTCGAACGCGCCTGCCGCCGAATTCCCGATCCTGTTCGAGGACGACCATCTGATCGTGATCGACAAGCCGTCGGGCGTCGCGGTACACGGCGGCAACGGCGTGGTGTTCGGCGTCATCGAGCAGCTTCGCAATGCGCGGCCGCAGGCGAAATTCCTTGAGTTGGTGCATCGGCTGGATCGAGAAACCTCCGGCGTGCTGATGCTTGCCAAAAAGCGCTCGGCGCTCGTTCATCTGCACGAGCAGATTCGCGAAAATCGCATCGACAAGCGTTACTACGCGCTTGGACACGGCGACTGGCCGAGTGACTGGGGCCGCCGTCGCATTGTGAAGGCGCCGCTGCACAAGTATGTTGCGGCGGACGGCGAGCGGCGCGTGCGCGTCCAGGAGAACGGATTGCCGTCGCATACGGTCTTCAATCTGATCGAGCGCTGGGAAGACTACGCGTGGGTCGAGGCGGAACTGAAGACCGGGCGCACGCACCAGATTCGCGTGCATATGGCGAGCATCGGCCTGCCGATCGCGGGCGATGCGAAGTATGGCGACTTCGCGCTGAACAAGGAACTGGCGCGTCCGGGCGCTAAACCATCGTTGAAACGCATGTTTCTGCATGCGTATCGGCTGAAAATCACGCATCCGGCGACGGGCGAGCCGCTGCAACTGGAAGCGCCGCTGCCCACCGAATGCCGGCGGGCTATCGATCAACTGAAGCAATGAGAACAGGCTCAACGAGAGACAAAATAAATGGTGCGGCAGCAATTCGATTTCATCGTTTTCGACTGGGACGGCACTTTGATGGATTCGACTGCGCATAATCACGCGCAGCATCCAGTCCGCGTGCCGCGATCTCGGACTGCCGGTGGATGAATCGGCAAGCTACGTGATCGGGCTGGGCCTCAAGGACGCGCTGCAAATTTGCGCGCCGACGCTCGATCCGACCGACTATCCGCGTCTTGCCGAGCGTTACCGCTTTCATTTTCTGACCACGAATCAGAAAACCGAACTCTTACTCTTCGTTGGCGTGCGCGAAATGCTTCAGGAACTGCGCGATCAGGGCTATTTTCTCGCCGTCGCGACCGGAAAAAGCCGCGTTGGGCTGAACCGCGCACTGGACGAATCGCGCCTTATGAGCATGTTCGACAGCACGCGCTGCGCCGACGAAACCTTTTCGAAGTCGCATCCCGCCATGCTTCACGAACTCACGCGCGAACTCGGCCAGGACTGCGGCCGCACGTTGATGATCGGCGACACCACGCACGACTTGCAGATGGCGATCAACGCAGGCGTAGCGGGCGTGGGTGTCGCGTACGGCGCGCATCCAGCCGATTCGCTGACGGTGCTGGAGCTGCGTTTCTGCGCGGACAGCGTCGCGACGCTGGCGGGCTGGCTGCGGGAGCACGCATGACCGATCCGGCGGCAAGCGCGAATAGCGACGCAGTGCGCGTGTGTGCGTCCGATGAACTCGTCGACGGCGGCGCGGGCGTGTGCGTGAATGCGGCGGATGCAAGCGGCGAGGAGGCGGTCGTGTTCTTTGTCCGCTACGACGGCAGGCCATTCGGCTACCTGAACCGCTGCGTCCATGTGCCGATGGAGCTCGACTGGGTCGAAGGCCAGTTCTTCGAGAGCTCGGGCCTATACTTGATGTGCGCGACGCACGGCGCGATCTACGCGCCGGACACGGGCAAGTGCGTCGGCGGCCCGTGCCGCGGCGCGCGCCTGCGATCCGTGACGGTCGAGGAGTGCGATACGCCGGGAGGCCGCGCGGTTTTCTGGCTTCCCGACGACGCGCTTTGTCCCGCCTGATTTCCTTTTCCCCAAACTACCAGACGACGCATGTCCGACAATCTTCCGCACGATTCGTCCTGCCCGGCCGAGTCCCGACCGCCTGCGCGCGGCAACGAGAACTGGGAGCACGAGGCGCTCGAGCGTATCGCGATGGCCGCCATCCGCGAACAGCGCGCTGCTGGCGCATTTTCTTCCGCTTCGTGTTTCTGATCGTGATCGCGGCGATCGCGTGGGGCGCGTTCAATCTCACCAGCGATCGCGTCGCCAAGGCATCGAAGCACACGGTGCTGATCGATTTGCAGGGCGAAATCTCCGCCAACGGCGATGCGAGCGCCGACAACATCGACGGCGCGCTTAGAAAGCAGCGTTCGAGGACGAAGGCACGGCAAGCGTGATTCTGCGCATCAACAGCCCGGGCGGCAGTCCGGTGCAGGCAGGCATCATCAACCGTGATATTTGCCGATTGCGCGCCAAATACCCGAAAACGCTGCTCTACGTCGTCGACGACATGTGCGCGTCGGGCGGCTATTTTACGTCGCGGCGGCCGCCGATAAGATCTACGTCGATA
>JAQFVJ010000197.1 GCA_029439525.1 Caballeronia sp. BR6202001591004 | reverse complement strand
AACCATTTCGTGGCTTCACAACTTTTGCCAACTACGCATCCGCTTCGAACGGCTCGCCTTCATCCACGTGGCCTTCATGAAAATCGCTTGCTGCATCATATATGCTGGCGATAATTGCGAACGTCATTTCGTTAAAGACTCTTACTGCGTGTTTGCGTTTCGTATGCCAGAATCCACTGAACACACTTAAAAACGCACCTGATTGGCCGACGGTATTCGAATATGTCCGACACGCTCACTCCCGTCGAAGCAGATCATGCGATGCGCAACTGGACCTACCGTTCGGAAGGCAAGATTCCGATCGGGTTCGCGCTGCACAGGCGCATGTTCTGCGAGATGCTGCTGACGACGCACAATCCATACAAGCTGGCCGTCATCGACTGTCCGAAGCTCGAACCCGCAGCTCTGAAGCGCGTCACGTTATTGCCGATCTGGGATATCGCCGTGCAGACGGAAGGGCGCGCGTCGATCCGCGTGCTGACTTTCGCTGAAACCGTCGACGACACGCAGATGCGCGACGCGCTGCGCATGAACGGCGGCGAGGAGGCGCGGCACAAGGTGGTGCTGTCCAAGCTCGTGGAAGCGTATGGCATTCAGCTCGCGCCTGAGCCGCCGTATCCCGCGCCGAAAGACCCGCTGCGCGCTTGGATGCTGACGGGCTATAGCGAGTGCATCGACAGCTTTTTCGCCTTCGGGCTGTTCGAGGCGGCGCGGCAGTCGGGCTATTTCCCCGAAGAACTCGTCGAAACCTTCGAGCCGGTCATTCAGGATCAAGAAGAAGCGCGGCACATTCTGTTTTCACCCAACTAGGGTGGCGTGGTACCGATGCAGTTTGCCATGGTATCGCAAGCCGTGGTTTTTTGCCAAGACAGCGAGCGTGTGGTTCTCGCTGATCCGCGACCGCATTTCGCTGGCGCGCGGCTTCGACAAAGGGGGCGCGGCGCAGGACGCCAATTTCCCGGCGAATGTCGGCGATTCGGTGGCGGGGACGTGTCGGCGCGCTCGCTGATCGAACTGTGTCTCGCTGAAAACGACCGCCGCATGGGCGGCTACGATGCGCGGCTGCTGCGGCCCGTCACCGTTCCGCGGCTCGTGCGTCGCGCTGCGCTTCAGCTTCATCAAAAATAAGGCGTCAGTCGGCCGGTTTGCTGCCGGCCGATGTGGCTTCATAGCGTCGCGACGCTTCCTCCACGTCCTGCCGGAATTGCGTGAGCGCGGCGAGCTTTGCGTCGGGCGGCTGCAATGCCGCCCACAACACGTCCACGAGTTTGTTCGCGGTGGTCTCGATCTGAGTTTGACTCAGGCGGCGCCTGGCGAGCGTCGCATCCCACAATACGTGTTCCATCGGTCCAAATACCAGCGAGCGCAGCCGCCGCAGCGGCACGTCGTTACGCACGTGGCCAAGCACCTGACCGCGCGCGAGCACGTCCATCCGCGGCGCGGTGTAGCGGCGTGCAGTTCTGTGAGCGCGTCCGAAAGATTGTGCTGCTTCGAGCGGCCTTCCGATAACATCAGTGCGCACAGTCCCGTGCCGTTCACGAGCATCAGCCGCAAATGCGTGCGGACGATGAAGGCGAATTGCTGACGCACCCGAGCCGTCGCGCGGCAGGCCGGTTTCGAATGCGTCGATGATTTCGTCGTACCAGTCGGCGATGACGCGCGCGTAATTTGCGCTTGCCGCTGAAATAGCTGAACACCGTCGCTTCGGAAATGCCCACGCGCTGCGCGATTTCGGCGCTTGTGGCGGCGTGGTAGCCTTTTTCGGCAAACACGTTGCGGCCCGCCTGCAGGATGTCCCGCACGCGCTGCTGCGATTTGGACGCCCGCCGGCTGGTAGCGGTATTGTGCGTGGACATGGCCATCGAGCGATGGGAGATAAATGTGAGCGTAGCTCAAAACCCTATTGACGACGGCTAGACGATTTCAGCGTGAAATTCCCTAATCAGGCGGTTTTCGGCCGTGTGTGAGCAACACTCAGAGGAAGCGTCAGCCGAACCGTGATAATCGCATCTGGAGGAGACGATCCATGAGCAATGTACCGGGCTTGAGTTTCGCGCTGGGCGAAGACATCGACATGCTGCGCGACACGCTGGTCAATTTCGCATCGAAGGAAATCGCGCCGCGCGCGGCGGAGATCGATCCGATCGCACCGACCAGTTTCCGATGGACCTGTGGAAGAAGTTCGGCGATCTCGGCGTGCTCGGCATGACCGTGTCCGAGGAAATACGGCGGCACGAATCTCGGCTACACTGCGCATATGGTCGCGATGGAAGAGATTTCGCGCGCATCGGCGTCGGTCGGTTTGTCGTATGGCGCGCATTCGAATCTGTGCGTGAACCAGATTCACCACAACGGCACACAGGCGCAGAAGGAAAAGTATCTGCCCAAATTCGTCTTTGGCGAACACGTCGGCGCACTCGCAATGAGCGAGCCGAACGCGGGCTCGAACGTCGTCAGCATGAAGCTGCGCGCGCAAGAAAAGGGCGATCACTACGTGCTGAACGGCTCCAAGATGTGGAGCACCAACGAGCCGGATTGCCACACTTTGGTCGTGTACGCGAAGACCGATCCCGACGCGGGGCCGAAGGGCATCACCGTGTTCATCGTCGAGAAGGGCATGAAGGGCTTTTCGGTCGCGCGGAAGCTCGGCATGCGCGGCTCGCATACGGGCGAGCTCGTGTTCGAGAACGTCGAAGTGCCGAAGGAAAACATTCTCAGCCAGTTGAACGGAGGCACGAAGGTGCTGATGCAGTCGGTCGTGCCGCTCGTGCCGGGTTATCACGGCGACGATCAGGATACTTACTGCTTTAACGCGAAGCGGACCGCATCGGCTATCCGGTGCTGTTGAAGGCGAGCGCGGGCGGCGGCAAGGGCATGCGCGTCGTCGAGAAGAGCGAGGATTTCGCTGCGGCGCTGGCATCGTGCAAGCGCGAAGCGGCGTCGAGTTTCGGCAACGCTCGCGGGCTGATCGCAAAGTATCTGCTGCATCCGCGTTACGTCGAAGTGCAGGTGTTCGCGGACAAGCACGGCAACGCCGTGTATCTGTTCGATCGCGATTGCTCCGTGCAGCGGCGTCATCAAAAGGTGCTGGAAGAAGCCCCCCGCCCGGTCTCGATGACGAAACGCGTCGCGCGATGGGCGAAGCCGCCGGTGGCTGCCGCGCGCGGTGAATTACGTCGGCGCGGGCACGGTCGAATTCATCCTGATGCAGGACGCGACCAATTCTACTTCATGGAGATGAACACGCGCCTGCAGGTCGAGCATCCGGTGACGCAGATGGTCACCGGGCCTCGATCTCGTCGAATAGCAATTGTGCGTGGTGGCGGGCGAACCGCTGCCCTTGAAGCAGGACGATCTGAAAGTCGATGGCCACGCGATCGAAGCGTGCATCTACGCGGAGAATCCGTCGCGTGGCTTCCTGCCGTCGACGGGCACGCTCAAGCATCTGCGCATGCCGGACGCGGTGGAGTTCAGCATCGATGGAAGCGTGCGCGTGGACACAGCGGCGTGCGTCAGGGCGGTGCCATCACGCCGTTCTACGATCTGATGATCGCCAATCTCATCGTGCACGGACGCGACCGCCGCGATGCGCTCGCTCGCATGGCGCGCGCTGGCCGAATGCGAGATTGTCGGCCTGCATACGAACGTGGAGTTCCTGCAACGCATCGTCAGGAGCGAACCGTTTTCGAGCGACGAACTGGACACGGGTCTCATCGAGCGTCATCACGATGCGTTGTTTGTGCCGTCACCGGTGTCGCGCACGAAAGCGCTTGGCGCCGCGCTGCTGACGCGCGAAGGCGGCGAGGCGCACGGCCATTCGCCGTGGGATGCGCTGTCGCACTGGCGCATGACGGGCGGCTACAGCCAGGACCTAAACTAGCGCACGATCGACAACGACGAGGCGCCGAAAGTCGTCTTCACGAAGAACGGCGACAAGCGTCTGCAAGTGAACGATGAAAGCGCGCGCTTCGGCTGGTCGCACAGCGGCGAGACATCGTTCGCGGTGCAGCTCGACGACGCGCTTATCAAGGGCCACGTTTTCGTCGGTGATGACATCTTCCACGTGTTCCTCGAAGGCGTGGCGTTCGCGTTCGAATGGCAGAACCTGATGACGCACGCGGGCGATGTCGAGCACGAAGGCCGTTTCACCGCGCCGATGCCCGGCAAGGTAATCGCGGTGCTGGTGGAGGGCGCATCGGTCGAGAAGGGCGCACCGCTGATGGTGATGGAAGCGATGAAGATGGAGCACGTCGTCGTCGCGCCTGCGACGGGCAAAATCGGCGAGATTCTGTTCGAGGTCGGCGATCAGGTGGTCGCCGACGGCGCGCAACTGCTGATGCTTGAAGTGGGACAGGCGGCTTAGCGTTTCGCTTTTTGGGGCGTGCCGAGCAGCGTGTCCTCGCTCTCGGTCCGCACCAGGATTTCTACGCACCGGTTAGCGCGTGCCCTTGTGGCTTGTGGCGTGTCGTTGCTGGCGATGGGCCGCAGCGACGTTACGCCCCGGGTCGTGATGTGCTCCGCCGGCACGCCATCGGAAATGAGCGTTTTTGCGACCGCTTCCGCTCGCGCCGTCGACAACTCCTTGTTGTAAGCGAGCGAACCATCGTTGTCGGTATGGCCTTCGATCAGAATCGGCCGCATGCTGCGCCTGAGCACTTCCGCCGCGCGATGCAGCGGCGGCAGCGAATTTGCGCGGATGATTGACTTGTCCACATCGAAGAGCGACGTTTCCGGCAGCCGCATCTCCACGCCACCTCTGACTTGCTGCATCGCGGTGCCATATTTGCGCGTTCAACTGGTTTTCCCGCGAGCGGTTCAGTCCCGACGAACATCCCGCGATGAGCGTGACCGATGCGCCCGCTGCGAAGACCGTTCTCAATGCTCTCGACGTCATGCCGCCTTTCCTGCGTGAATGCTGAAGTTGGATGATTATAGGGAGCGCGAAGCGTGTCAATGCAAAGAAGAATTCCTGTTGCACGCGCGTGCACTGGAACGAATCGTGCGCGCCTTACAATGCTCGCGGCTGTCGCGCGCTTCGCCGTGCGGCTTTTCGACATTATTCGATCATTGACGAGGCTTTAGCCGATGGCGAATCCTTCGCGCAACGAAGCGCGGCCCGACCCTTCCGATCGCCGGCACAGGCTGCAGCGCATGGCCTCGGCGGCGCTCTATGCGGTGCTGGTGCTGATCGCGCTCTATACCGCGCGCACCTTCATTCCGGCGGTGGTGTGGGCCATCGTGATCGCCATCGCGTTGTGGCCCGCGTTTCGCTGGCTCGAACGCCGGCCATTCTTTCACAAGTATAACAACATGCTTGCGTTCGTGCTGACGGCGGCGCTCGGGCTACTGTTCGTCGTGCCGTTCGCCATCGGCGCGGCGCAGACCGCGAAGGAAGCGCACGATCTGCTGGGCTGGTTCCATCACGTGCTCGAAAACGGCATTCCGATGCCCGCCCTCGTCGATCATCTGCCGATGGGTTCGCAGCAAGTGTCGTGCTGGTGGCACGAGAATCTTGCGCTGCCGCTAGAGCATTCGCCTGCGGTCAAGAACCTGCACAGCGCGACAGTGGTCTCGATGACGCGTCACTTCGGTGGTCGCGTGGTGCACGGGCTCGTCATCTTCGGCTTCATGCTGATGACGCTGTTCTTCATGTTTCAGGCCGGCTCGAAGCTCGGCGAACAACTGCTGTCGGGATCGCGGCGCGTGTTCGGGTCGGACGGCGCGGCGATCGTGCGGCGCATGGCCGATTCGGTGCGCAGCACGGTCGTGGGTTTGGTGGTCGTCGGACTCGGCGAGGGCGCGCTGCTCGGCATTGCGTATGCGGTGATGGGCGTGCCGCACGCGACGCTGCTCGGCATGCTGACCGCCGTCGCGGCCATGTTGCCTTTCTGCGCGCCGATTGTCTTCTTAGGTTCGGTGTTGTGGCTGCTGGCCCAAGGTTCGATGGTCGCCGCCGTGTGCGTGGCCGCGTTTGGCCTGATCGTCGTGTTCGTCGCGGAGCATTTCGTGCGGCCGGTGCTGATCGGCGGGTCCGCGCGGCTGCCGTTTCTGCTGGTGCTGTTCGGGATTCTGGGCGGCGCGGAGACGTTCGGCCTGATAGGGCTGTTCATCGGCCCGGCATTGATGACGATTCTCGTCGTGCTATGGACCGACTGGGTCCGAAGCGATGGATGAGCGCGCGCGTTTCGTGAATGCGCACGCCGCGCTGCTGCGTCAGATCACGTACAGATATCGACGTATTCATTGACTGGCATTGCTTCGAGCTTTGCCTGATCGAGCGATACCGCGAGGATCGCCTGCTGTTGCTTCTGCGGGAAATGGCGCGCCAGGTTCTCGTCGGAACTTTTCGACGAGCAGCGGAATGCCGTCGTCGCGGCGACGCTTGTGACCGATCGGATATTCCACCGCGATCTCTTCGAGCTTGCTGCCGTCGTTGAACTCGACGGTCAGCGCGTTCGCGATCGAGCGCTTGGCTGGGTCGTGATAATCCTTCGTGTACTGCGGGTCTTCGACGCATT
>JAQFVJ010000196.1 GCA_029439525.1 Caballeronia sp. BR6202001591004 | reverse complement strand
GTTCCTCGCCGCACGCCGCGCGGTTTTCTCAATGCAATAACCGAAGGACACGAAGGTGAAGAAATGCCTGAGCAGCTTGCGCTCATCGAAGTTCAGCCGTATCAGACGAGCGATTTCGACGGCGTGATTGACGTGTTCCTGCGCTCCGTGCGCGAGGTCGCCTATCTCGATTACAACTGGTTCCAGATCGAGGCATGGGCGCAAGTCGACCGTGAAGAATGGGCGCTGGCCCGACTCAGCCACCCGACCTGGGTGGGTATGATCGACGGCAAACTCGCAGGTTTCATCGACCTGCAGGTGAACGGCCTGATCGACATGCTGTTTGTGCCTCCCGAGTTCCAGCGGCGCGGCGTAGCCACGACGTTGCTCGCGCGCGTCGAGGCGGAAGCGGGCGAGGCTGACGTGCCGATGCTCCATACCTATGCGAGCATCACGGCGCTGACTTTCTGCGAAAAGTGCAATTTCCCGATGCTGCTCACCCGCGAGGTGAACGTGCGCGGCCAGAGCTTCACGCAATGTGTCATGGAGAAATCGCTGTAACCTATTAGCTGTATAGACAAGACTAGGCCGCGTCGGGGCGCGGCCTAGTGAATTCCCTGGGTGGCTCTTGTTTCGCGGTCTGTGCGCGTTTAAACTAGTGTTTGACTTGTATAGACAGGATGAAACATGATCACGCTCACGCCCGGAAAACTCACGCTGCCGTAACTGCGCCGCATCGCGCAGTTCGGCCCCGCTCCTCAGCCTCGATTCGGCGAACTTCGCGGCGGTCGATGCGAGCGCCCGCGCCGTCGCGGAAATTGCGGCGAAGGGGCATCCGGCGTACGGCATCAATATGGGCTTCGGGCGGTTCGCCAACACGCACATTCCGGCTGACCAGCTCGAACTGTTGCCGCGCAATCTGGTGTTGTCGCATACCGTGGGCGTTGGCGAACCGATCTCGCGTCCGGTCGTGCGTCTGTTGATGACGCTCAAGCTGTCGAGCCTCGGGCGCGGCCATTCGGGCATTCGCCGCGAGGTGATCGACGCGCTCATCACGCTGTTCAATGCCGATGTGCTGCCGGTCATTCCGGTCAAAGGTTCGGTCGGCGCACCCGGTGATCTCGCGCCGCTGCAGCGCGTCGAATACCGGATCGAGGCATCGGTGCCACCGGAGGAAATTCGCCCGGCGCTCGCGATGGCGGAGCACGCGCCATGTCTGCTTTTGCATCGGCGAACATGGTTGCGAGATGCGGTGGCGTCGGTCGCGAACCTCTGGCATCTGGGCGACCAATATCAGTTCACGGGGGACTTCTGATCCGACCATTTGCCGTGATGGCGCGGCGATGGCCTTTGCGTGGCAGGTCTGCAATGGACCCTTCGCGCGCCGCCGCACCAACCTTTCTGCCATGACTGAAAAATCCAATAAAAACAGCGAGCTATGCTCAATCGAACGCTCGTTCCTCCCGCCTGACCGTCGAGCCTGATTATTGCAATTCGAACAATTCAGTTTCGTGGAAATCGGGGGTTTCCCCCTGGGTCGTTCGCTTCCTAAACTTCTTTTCAAGCGAAACGAAATCAGAAAGCGCTTATAGACATCCAGCGACTTCTGGTTTCAGTTCGATCTCAAAAACAAGATTACTGGAGGTTCATAATGATTAAGGCATTCGTTCCCGTACTCGTCATCGCTTCGGCTCTGGCCGCTCCGACGTTTGCTTTCGCACAAAACAGCAACGGTCCCGTGACCCGCGCGGAAGTTCGCTCGGAACTGGTTCAACTGGAAAAGGAAACGGCGGGTTACAACCCGTCGACCGATTGCGTCGACTACCCGAAGAACATTCAGGCTGCTGAAGCGCGTGTGAATGCGCAACAAGGCGATTCGGCCTACGGCGCATCGACCAACAGCATGGTGAACTCGGGTGCCCCGCGCGCCAACGTGACGATGTCGAACCCGAACTCGGTGTATTTCGGTCACTAAGCAACGATCGCGAAGACACGCCTCGCAAGGCGATGGATTTCAGCAGGGTTGTAGGGCGGTAGAAGTAGACGTCAGGCAGTTCAGCAGGAAGAGCAGTACCTTGCGAGAGAGTAGGTGCAGTACCGCAGTACGCATCAGGTAGTACGCAGTGAACATACGCAGTGAGCAGTAGAAAAAACGCCAGCCGATTGTCGAGGCTGGCGTTTTTTTATGCGTCATCGCGGCGCGTTCGGCGACACCGCGCCGCATGCGCGGATCACGAGCTGCACCACCTCTTCCGTCTGCGCATCGAACGCCTTGTTCGTCAGCGCGCGCTTACCCTTGAGCGCGCGAATTTGCGCATCGAAGTCGGCGTAGTGCTGTGTGATCGCCCAGATCATGAACATGAAGGTCTGCGGATCGACCGGCGCGAGCAACCCGCGCGCCATCCATCCTTCGATGACAGTGACGCGCGTGTTGAGCCAGGGCTTCACGCGTTCGTTGAGAATGTCCTGCATGTGACGCGTCCTGGATGATTTCGCTTGCCCACACCTTCGAGCCGAGCGGCCGCCGACGTGACAGTTCCATCTTCGCGCGCACATAGCCGCTGATGGTTTCCGCCGGATCGTCGCTGCATTCGAAGGTATCCGCCGCGCGATGGTTAGTCTTCGAACAGGTCTTCAAGCATGCGCCCGATACAACACGAGCTTGGTCGGAAAGTAGTAATGCAGGTTGGCTTTCGGCAGTCCCGCACGTTCCGCGATCATCGCAGTGCTTGCTCCTTCGAGTCTCTTTTCTGCGAACACTTCTTCCGCGCAGGCCAGAAGCTGCACTTCCTTGCTCTCGCGAATTTGCGCCTTGCGCCGCCGCAAAGGCGGCATGACATGTTTGCTTTCGGTGATGCCTGCGCTTGCTGTGTCGTGTTTCATCGTGTTGTCGGAATGCCTCGTGTGCCGCATCGTGCCTGAATTGCGAGGCGATTGCACGCCGCGATGCGATCCGTCCGGACTACGTGCGAACGTGCCGCACGCGCATCCTGCATCGCAATGGCACGTCTCTCGCTTGGTGCGGCGCCCGGCAAAGTTTTTTGAAAAGCCGTTGATTTGCTTATTTTAATCGGCTAAAACCTGTCGAGTCGGGCAAGTTTTGCAGCGACATTCAACGAAGAAGCGAAGAAGAAAAGCAGCGCGCGACCGCATCATTCATCGGACGAGTACAAGCATGCACGAACGGCAGTCCCTCACATAAACGAAGTCTTATTGTATAAGGAGCGAGGCGAATGAACTTGGCAACGGATGCACGAACGGGTGGCGCGATGGCCGTCGCGAACAATACGCCGTGTGTGCGCGGCCGCAATAAGGATACGGGGAGGGCGTTGCATGGAATTGGGCTTCAATCTGAATCGCACGGCGAATGCGTCGGCGTGGCGGCTCCTGCCCAACGGCTGGGACTTCGTCGCGTTCCCGATGATCATCTGCATGATCGCTTTGGCCGCCGTAGGATTCCACGAAACGCTGGCGCCGATCTCGACCTTGCAGTCGCAGGCGATCTCGCTCGATCCCGCAAATCTGCCCGAATACGCGCTGCGCACGACCTTGCGCATGCTCGCGGCGATGGTCGTATCGCTCGTCTTCACGCTGATCTACGGCACGCTCGCGGCCAAGAGCCGGCGCGCGTCGATGGTGCTCGTGCCGATTCTCGACATCCTCCAGTCGGTGCCGGTGCTGGGGTACATCTCGTTTACCGTGACCTTCTTCCTTGCGATGTTTCCCGGCCGCGTGATCGGCGCCGAATGCGCGGCGATTTTCGCGATCTTCACGAGCCAGGCGTGGAACATGACGTTCAGCTTCTACCAGTCGCTGCGCACGGTGCCACGCGATCTGGACGAAGTCTCGCGCGGCTTTCATCTCACCAACTGGCAGCGCTTCTGGAAGCTCGAAGTGCCGTTTTCGATGCCCGGGCTCATCTGGAACATGATGATGTCGATGTCGGGCGGCTGGTTCTTCGTGGTCGCGTCCGAAGCGATCACGGTCGGCAACCGCACCATCGTGCTGCCGGGCGTGGGCGCGTACCTGGCCACGGCCATCAGCGCGCGCAACCTGTCTGCAATCGGCTGGGTGATCCTCGCGATGATCGTCGTCATCCTGTCCTACGATCAACTGATGTTCCGTCCGCTGGTCGCCTGGGCCGACAAGTTCCGCATTGAGAACACCAGTTCGGGCAACGCGCCCGAGTCCTGGCTGCTCGACCTGATTCGCCGCACGCGACTGATTCACCGCCTGCTCGTGCCGGCCGGCTGGATTCTCGCGAAGACCGCGCGCATGCCGATCAAGCTGCCGTCGCTGCAGGGCGTGAAGTTGCCGGGCAATCTGCGCGCGCCGATGTCGTCGATGCGAACCGGCGACATCGCATGGGGCGCGGTGGTGCTGGTCCTCACCGTGTTCGCGGTGTGGAAGGTCGTGACCTTTGTTTCGACGGGCGTCACCTGGGGCAAAGTCTGGCACGTGTTCCTGCTCGGCTTCATCACGCTGATCCGCGTGATCGTGCTGATCGCTATCGCGTCGGTGATCTGGGTGCCCGTCGGCGTGCTGATCGGGCTGCGTCCCGCGCTTGCCGAGAAGGTGCAGCCGATCGCGCAGTTCCTCGCGGCATTCCCGGCGAACCTGCTGTTTCCGGTGTTCGTCGTGGTGATCGTGCGCTTCCATCTGAATCCGGATATCTGGCTTTCACCGCTCATCGTGCTCGGGACGCAGTGGTATATCCTGTTCAACGTGATCGCGGGCGCGATGGCGTATCCGAACGATTACCGCGAAGCCGCGACCAACTTCCAGATCCGCGGCTGGCAGTGGTGGAAGAAGTGCATGCTGCCGGGCATCTTTCCGTTTTACATCACCGGTGCGATCACGGCGTCGGGCGGCACGTGGAACGCGAGCATCGTCGCGGAGGCGGTGTCGTGGGGCAAGACGAATGTCGTCGCGCACGGCCTCGGCTCCTATATCGCGCAGACGACCGCCGACGGCGATTATCCGAAGATCATCCTGGGCATCGCGGTGATGTCGCTGTTCGTTACGCTGTTCAACCGCCTGCTGTGGCGTCCGCTGTACGCCTACGCCGAATCAAGACTCCGACTGGATTGAGGACGAGATCCGATGCAGAACCCAAGAAACACGCAGTCGTCCGCTGCGCAGACCTTCCAGCGCACGCCCGGTGCGGCCCAGAAGGGCTCGCCGCCGAAGCTCGGCGAGGAAATCCTGCGCGTGGCGAATGTCAGCCGCGGCTTCAACAAGACGTAGGGCGAATTGCGCTCGATGACGCCAATTTCGCCCTGCGCGAGGGCGAGATCGTCGGCCTGCTCGGGCGTTCGGGCTCGGGCAACTCGAGACGCTGTTGCGCATCATCGCCAGGCTGATCGAGCCGACGGGAGGCGACGTCAACTATCTGAAGGAACCGTTGCGTGGCCCCGCGAAGGTCGTCGCGATGGTGTTCCAGACCTCGCGCTGTTCCCGTGGCTGACCGTTCTGCAGAACGTGGAAGCGGGGCTCGAAGCGCAGGGCGTGGGCGCGCCGAACGGAGATCGACCTGATCGCTCTCGACGGCTTCGAGAACGCGTATCCGCGAGAGTTGTCGGGCGGCATGCGGCAGCGCGTGGGTTTCGCGCGGGCGCTGGTGGTCGTTCGACCTTGCTGCTGATGGACGAGCCGTACCACGGCCGCGCGGACATGCCGGAAATCGCGCGCACGCTGCATCTGGAAGTGGACGAGCTGTTTCCGATCGCGGAAGTACTCCAGCATCTCGGTTTCGCGGGCGTGCGCGAAGGCGATATTTTCCTGACGCCGCAGGCGCACGTGTTCGCGGAGTTCGGCACGCAGGAACGCCGCCGAGCATCTGCTGCGGCATGTGCCGCTGGCGGTGCGGATCAAGAAGGTGCTGAACGAGCGGCCGGGCATCGCGCGCTGCGCGTGCGCTTCGAGCAGGAACTGGAGGATTTTCTGTCCGACTGCGCCGCGCAGGAAACGCTCGATGCGGTGATCGACTGGGGACGTTACGGCGAGATTTTCTCGTATAATGACCAGATGGAGATGCTGAGTCTGGAGGATGTGGAGGCTTAAGATTCCCTGTTTTTTTGCAGCGAGAAGCGCGGTTTCTGGTGACGGGGCCGGGTTTTTTTTGCTTTCTGGATTAGGCCATCTGGCTGAATGGTGTGTGCGGTCCATCGCCCGTAAATTTCTCGTCTTTGAAGAACCATGCTCCGTGTGTGAAACTACTCACGGAGCATTCGGAGACGAGATGGATTCATCGCGCTTGATTCTAATGCTGATGGATGATGGCTGGGAGTTAGTTCGCGTCAAGGGCAGCCATCATCAATTTAAACATCGGCGAACCAACGGTTGCGTAACCGTTAATTCACCTGAAAAAGATCTGCCGGTTGACACTGTACGGGCCGTTCTGAAGGCCACCGGGCTGCTCAACCGGTTGTATTCGTCGTGACGGAATTGTCGGACATGGAATTTGCCATTGCCATTCGTAAGGATCCCGAGAGCTGCTTCGGGGTGACGGTGCCGGACATTCCCGGCGTGTTCTCCGCGGGAGACACGATCGATCAGGCGTTGCGAAACGCAAGGGAAGCGATCATCGCTCACGTATCACTGCTGATCGAGCAGGGGGAGACGGTTGCCATCGAACTTTCGAGGATCGAAGACCTCATTGCCGATCCCGACTACGCGGACGCCATCTGGGCCTTCGTCGAAGTGGACTCGTCGAAGCTTAATTCGCGTCCCGAGCGCATCAACATCAGTCTGCCACGCTTTGTCCTGCACAAGATCGATAGTTATGTCGAAACGCGCCATGAAACCCGCAGCGGCTTTCTCGCACGCGCGGCGCTCGAAGCGATCGCCAACGGCTGAGCAACAAAAAAGCGCGGCGTCCGTGAAGGACGCCGCGCTTCTTCTCATAGACTTAACAACAGCAGACCTACTGCAAATTCCCCCATCTCTCCACCGCCGGTTTCGCCGACGCCCATTTCCAGCCCTGCGACTGCTGGCAGGCGGTCGCGATATACCACGCGGCAGGCGACTGTCATCGCCGTCGACGACGGAGAACGCGAACTCCTTGCAGTCCGCCAGCGCGTTGTTGAACTCGCGCAGCACGCGCACTTTGCCGTAACTGTTTTCGATCGGCAAGGTGTGCTTGACCTGCCACGGCCGCGTTTCGCCGACCTGCGACATGCCCGCCGTTACCGCGATCATCACCTGATGATCCTGATGCAGCGACTTCATCGTGCGCTTCACGACTTCGTCGGTGGCAGCCTGCACCGCGACGCCCACGCCGAAGCCAATCGCCGGGTGCTAATCGCCGGATTGGTCGTGAATGCGCCGGTGGCGATGCCCGTCGCCGCGCCGATCGACGCGCATCCGCTCATTGTCACGCAGGCGG
>JAQFVJ010000195.1 GCA_029439525.1 Caballeronia sp. BR6202001591004 | reverse complement strand
CTGCGGCTCACGCAAAACGGCAAGTCGGGCGTCGCCGCGTTCGTCTTCGCGGGCGAAGGCGGATCGATCACCGCGTGGGCGCCTGCCGTCGACATGACGCATGCCTTCACCGTCGCCGATTCGAGCACGGCCGGCGCCGTCTATAAGGACCTCGCGATCGCCAACACCGCAAGCGGCCATCGCCTCTACGCCACCGATTTCCATAACAATCGCGTCGACGTATTCGAGGGCACTTTCGCGAGAATCACGGTGCCCGGCGGCTTCCGCGACCCGCAGTTGCCGGCCGGCTTCGCTCAGTTCGGCATCCAGACGATCAGCTCGAAGGTCTTCGTGACTTTCGCGCTGCAGGACAGCGCGAAGCACGACGACGTGCCCGGCGCGGGCAACGGCATCGTCGATATGTTCGATACGGACGGCAACCTGCTGCAGCGCTTCGCGTCAAACGGGCCGCTCGATGCGCCGTGGGGCATCGAGCAGGCGCCGGGGAATTTCGGCCATCTTCAGCAACGACATCCTAATCGGCAATTTCGGCGATGCCACGATCAACGTGTTCGATCCGGTCACGGGTGCGTTCGTCGGCCAGTTGATGAACACCGACGGTACGCCGCTCGTGCAGCGCGGGTTGTGGGGCATCGCGTTCGGCAATAACCTAAGCGCGCAGCCGTCGAACATGCTGTTCTTCGCCGCCGAACCGAACTTCGAAGTCAACGGCGTGTATGGCCGCATCGACATGCAGTAAGGCGGCGACTCCCCCTAGGCGACGGCGCCTGCATTGAGGACGCATCGCCCCGTTGCACGCCGTCCGCCTTGCGCGGACCACGCTTTTTCGCAGGATTCCGGCCGATGGGCGACGAACGTGCCTTAGTAAAATGCATGCTTCAACTCCGCTGCTCATCCGATGGACCTCGAAACCCTTTTCTTCTCCCAAGGCTTCGGGTCGCGCCGCCAGTGTCGCGGCTTGATTGCCGAAGGCCGCGTGCGTATCGGCGGCGCCGTGCAGGACGATCCGCAAGTCGATGTCCCCATCGTCCCGCCGTCCGATTTCGAAGTCGATGATCGAGCGTGGACCTATCGCGAAAAGACGTATATCGCGCTGAATAAACCCGCCGGCTACGAATGCTCGCGCGATCCGCGGCATCATCTGAGCGTGTTCCATCTGCTGCCGCCGCAACTCGCGGAGCGCGGCGTGCAATCGGTCGGGCGGCTCGATCAGGACACCACGGGCCTGCTGCTTCTGTCCGATGACGGCGCGTTCGTCCACGCGTTCACGTCGCCGAAACGCAAAGTACCGAAAATCTATCTCGCGACGGTGCGTCACGCGCTCGATGACATCCAGTTGACGAAACTTCGCGAAGGGTGCTGCTGCACGGCGAGACACAGCCCAGCGGCGCGACGATCACCTGCTCGAACTGACCATGCTCGAAGGCAAATACCATCAGGTCAAGCGGATGGTCGCGGCGGCCGGCAACCGCGTGGAGAAACTGCATCGCGAACAGGTGGGCGGTTATGCTTTACCCGAAACACTCGCCGAAGGCGCATGGCGCGGCTCGACAAAGCCGATCTCGCGCTGTTACGTCGGAAATAAGCGAACTTTCGGCGCATTCATTCATATTGTTTGTTGGACCACAACGAAAGAACGGGGAAACCATGCGGAATTCGACGAGACGTCGTTTCATCCTGGTGGAGCTCGTCGCCTGCGTGGCGGCGGGCTGGCAAACAGGCGCATCGACGTGAGGGACATCGCCCAGACGCTCGCCAAGCACGGCATCGTGACCGTCGCGCCGGATTATCGCGTTTATCCGCAAACCATCTTTCCCGGATTCATCGACGATGCCGCCGCCGCTGTGCGCTGGACACACGATCACATCCGCGAATACGGCGGCGATCCGAACCGGACGATCATCATTGTCCATTCGGCGGGTGCGCATATCGCGGCGATGGTCGCGACCGCGCCGAAGTATCTGCAGGCGCAAGGGCTGTCCAAGGCATCGTTGCGCGGAATGATCGGCCTCGCCGGCCCCTACTCGCAATTCACGACCGACCCGCACATGGCGGCAATCTTCCCCGCCGCGTTGCGCTCGCAGGCGGTGCCGATCGATTTCGTGTCAGGCGACGAACCGCCGATGCTGCTCGCCGCCGGCACCGCCGACCACGACGTCGATCCGGTCAACAGCGTGCAGTTCGCGCAGGCCTTGCCCGCGAAAGGCGGCAGCGTCGAGCTGAAAAGCTATCCCGGCCTGACCCACGACAGCATGATTCAGGCGTTCATGCCGGCGCAACGCGCGACATCGCCGGTGGTCGCCAACGTGCTCGCGTTCATCAACGCGCATTGAGCTTTCGCATTGAGATTTCAAATAGGGATAAATCCGGCGATATATAAGTCCCGAAGGCATGGCGCTGCGGTGCAGCATGCCTTCTTCCTTTCGCCCTTATACTGGTCTTACGGATACCGAAAACGACTATCAAAAAAGCAGGAGGGCATCATGGTCTCCCACATGACCGTTGGTTGCATTGATCGCGTTCGTCGCGCTCTGTGCCGTCCTCATCGGGGTATTGGCTGGCGGTCACGATGCATATGCGTCACCAGTACTCGCCCAATCTCATCGGCGCGCTGATCGGGGCGCTCATGTGTTTCGTCCTGCTGGAGACGATCCCGGCGCTTCTCTAGCGTCGCGCGCTTTCGCCTCGCCTTGCAGGAAATCGTCGACTGTCGGATAGCGCAGCGCGTAGCGCAGCTCGCGTCTGAGCCGCGCATTATTGATGCGCCGCGACTCGCGCATGAATGACAGCGTGACCGGTTCGAGCCGCTGCTGCGCCTCTTCGCGCGAAATGCGCGGCACTCGCGGCAGGCCGTGCGCATCCGCGATGCGGTCGAAATAATCGCCCATGCGCAAGTCAGTGTCGTCGGATGCGTTGATGATCCGCTGCGGACGCGCGCGCCAGCATGCGAATCAGAATCGCGGCGAGATCGTCGGCGTGAATGTGATTCGTGTAGACGTCGTCCTGCGCGATCAGCGCGGGCATCGTCTTTTCTATGCGCGCAAGCGGCAGGCGATTGCCCGCATAGATGCCGGGAATCCGCGCGATGGACACGTGCCAGTTGCTCCGCGCCCTTCCCGCCCCGCGCGCGCCCGCCGCGCGCAATTGCGTCTCCGCCGACACGCGCCGCCGCGCGCGCTCGTTGTCTGGCCGCACGGGCCGCGTCTCGTCGATCAGCGCACCGTCGCAATCGCCGTACACGCCGGTCGTGCTCGCATAGGCGAAGCGCAAGACGGCCCGACGCTTGCGCGCCGCGAAAAGGCGGCAGGGTACAATAAAAGGTGTTTTCGGGCCACTTCGCCCAGCGTTTTTGCCAGAGTCGCGTGAAGGATCGCGCAAGCCGCGCGCCGTGTCGGATGCATAGCCGCGCAGGTACGCGCGCGCGGTGCGCTGACGCATCACCGCAGCCTGCGTACCACCGCGCGCCACTGAATGGCGCGGCGCGCGCAGGGTCGCGATCAACGCGCATGTCCGTGTATCGGCAAGTCCGTCGCGCGGCGGCGCGAGATGCAGCACGCTATGGGCGATGCCGGAAAGACGCCGCAGGCTGTTGCGCGCATCGAGGTCGCCGGGAATGGGCAACGCGCCTGCTGCGCGCAGTTCGTCCGCGCGCTCCGGATGATGCGTGAGCGCGATGACGCGAGGCGCCGCGGCGCTGGCCTGAAAAAGCGGCAGCGTGCGCATGCCGACATCGCCGCATCCGACGATCAGCACGCGCGCGTGGCGCAGGATTCGAGTGGCGATCATGCGGGCATTCTATCTGCGGCTCGAACGACGCGTGCGGCACGCATGAAGATTCAACTCCACACATCCCAAGAAGAATAATCGATTTATGGCTTTCAACGTAACGCTCCGGCAAAGCAGCCGGCAGTTTCAAGTGGAACCGGACGAACCTGTTCTGACCGCGGCGCGGCGCCAGGGCATCGGCCTGCCGTACGGCTGCAAGAACGGCGCGTGCGGCTCGTGCAAGGGCACCGTCGTCGAAGGCGAAATCGAGCAGGCGCCGCATTCGTCGTCCGCCCTGTCGAACGACGAGAAGACGCGCGGCATGGCGCTCTTCTGCTGCGCGACCGCGCAGACCGATCTCACCCTCGACGTGCGTGAAGTCGCCGGTGTCGGCGACGTGCAGGTGAAGAAGCTGCCCTGCCGGGTCAACGCGCTCGAGAAAAAAGCCGACGACGTCGTCGAACTCAAGCTGCAACTGCCCGCCAATGAGCGTTTGCAATATCTTGCGGGGCAGTACATCGAACTCATCCTGAAGGACGGCAAGCGCCGCAGCTATTCGATGGCGAGCCCGCCGCATCACGAGGGCCCGCTCGAACTGCATATCCGTCACATGCCGGGCGGCACGTTCACCGACCACGTGTTCGGCGCGATGAAAGAGCGCGACATCCTGCGCTTCGAAGGCCCGCTCGGCACGTTCTTCCTGCGCGACGAGTCCGACAAGCCGATCGTGCTGCTCGCCTCCGGCACGGGCTTCGCGCCGATCAAGGCAATCATCGAGCATGCGGTGTTCAAGAACCTGAATCGCCCGATGACGCTCTACTGGGGCGGCCGCCGCAAGCGCGACCTCTACATGATGGAACTGGCCGAACAGTGGGCGCGCGAAGTGCCGAACTTCAAGTTTGTGCCGGTGCTCTCCGAGCCGGACGCCAGCGACGCGTGGACGGCCCGCACGGGTTTCGTTCATCGTGCTGTCATCAAAGATCTGCCAGACTTGAGCGGCTATCAGGTGTACGCATGCGGGGCACCGGTGATGGTAGAGTCGGCGCAGCGCGATTTCACGCAGCATCACCGCCTGCCGGAAGACGAGTTCTACGCGGATTCCTTCACCAGCGCGGCGGATCTCGCGCATCCGGTCTAATGTTGCATAAGCCGTGCATGCGGACAAAAAATCCGCGTGCACGTCTTACACGCAAGAATCACTTAACGTATTCTTCCCGAATGAACCCGAATCTGAACGCACTTCGACGTCGCCGCTCGCGGCTTCCCTAGGGATGCCGCTGGCTCGTCATGCATTCGCGCTCAAGATTCGGTAATACTCAAGCGCACGAAATGAAGCCACGGACATTCCGTGGCTTTTGTTTTTTCCGCACCCCTTTCCTCTTTTGCCTTCGTGGAGCCCGCTGTCATGAATTTCAATGAGTATCCCGTTGATTCGCTGATGTACATCACGAACCGTCCCGACATCGTGTTCACGCACGGCAAGGGTTCGTGGCTCTACGACAACACGGGCAAGCGCTATCTCGACTTCATTCAGGGCTGGGCGGTGAATTCGCTCGGTCACTGCAACGAAGGCATGATCGAAGCGCTCGACAAGCAGGCACGCACGCTCATCAACCCGTCGCCCGCGTTCTACAACGCGCCGATGGCGCAGCTCGCGGGTCTGCTCACCGCGAACAGCTGCTTCGACAAGGTGTTCTTCGCCAACAGCGGTGCCGAAGCCAACGAAGGCGCGATCAAGCTCGCGCGCAAGTGGGACAAGAAATTCCGTAACGGCGCGTACGAGATCATCACCTTCGATCACAGCTTCCACGGCCGCACGATCGCGACGATGTCCGCGAGCGGCAAGGCCGGCTGGGACACCATCTATGCGCCGCAAGTGCCGGGCTTTCCGAAGGCGGATCTGAACGACATCGCATCGGTCGAGACGCTCATCAACGAGAAGACCGTCGCCGTGATGCTCGAGCCGATTCAGGGCGAAGGCGGCGTGATTCCCGCGACGCGCGAATTTATGCAGCAACTGCGCACGCTGACGAAGAAGCACAACCTGCTGTTGATCGTCGATGAAGTCCAGAGCGGATGCGGCCGTGCGGGGACTTTGTTCGCGTATGAGTTGTCGGACATCGAGCCGGACATCATGACGCTCGGCAAGGGCATCGGCGGCGGCGTGCCACTGGCGGCCCTGCTGTCGAAGGCCAATGTCGCGTGCTTCGAGGCTGGCGACCAGGGCGGCACGTACAACGGTAATCCGCTGATGACGGCGGTCGGTTATTCGGTGATTTCGCAACTGGTCGCGCCGGGCTTTCTCGAAAGCGTGCGCGAGAAAGGCAAGTATCTGAAGCAGGAATTGCTCAAGCTGTCGGAGGAGCGCGGCTTCAAGGGCGAGCGCGGCGAGGGTCTGCTGCGCGCGTTGCTGCTCGATAGCGACAAGGGTCTGCAGATCGTCCAGAAGGCGCGTTTGATGCAGCCGAACGGCTTGCTGCTGAATGCGGCGCGGCCGAATCTGCTGCGTTTCATGCCGGCGCTGAATGTCACCAAGGACGAGATCGACCAGATGATGAGCATGCTACGGTCGGTGCTCGATTCGCTGTGATCATCCGTATCTTTGAAGAAGGCGATCGCGATGCCGTGATCGCTCTGTGGCGCGATGTGTTTCCCGAATACGCAGGATGATCGCGGCCGCAGCGTTCGCCTGCCTTATCCACCGACAATAAGCTCGGACGCAGCCTGAGTTGTTCTTTGTCGGCGTGGTGGATGATGTGGTCATCGGGACGGTGATGGCTGGTTACGATGGCCATCGAGGATAAGTGTATTCGCTTGCTCTCACGCCTTCGATGCGTGGGCGTGGGTTGGGCAGGGCTTTGATGCTTCATGCTGAAAGCGCGCTGTCTCAACTCGGTTCTCCGAAGGTTAATTTGCAGATTCTCGCGTTCAAGACTGAGCTTTGGGGATTTTATGAGAAGCTCGGTTATCGGATGGATGAGGTCATGAGTTTTAATAAGCGGCTTTGAATTTTTCTGGAAAGCGAAAAAATCACTCGCCGAGATAAGAAGCCGCCCGAACCTTAGGAGCATCGAGCATGATTTTAGCGTCGCCGGTCATCATAACGGAACCGGAGTCCATCACATAACCGCGATTAGCGGCTTGCAAGGCCAACCGTGCATTCTGCTCGACCAGCAGTACGGTCAAACCTTCTTTAGAAATCTCCCGCACCACTTCAAAAATCTTCTCGACCATGATGGGAGAAAGACCCATCGAGGGCTCATCAAGCAACAGCAGCTTCGGAGGCGGAAGAAGTGCACGCGCCATGGCGAGCATCTGCTGCTCACCCCGGACAATGTGCCCGCATACTGCGAAGCCCGTTCCTTCAAACGAGAAAGGACCCGAACATCCGCTCGGTATCCTTCTGAATGCCATTGGCATCATTACGCAGATAAGCCCCCATCTGCATATTCTCGAGAATCGACATGCGAGCGAAAATGCCGCGCCCTTCCGGCACCATCGCAAGACCGCGCTTCAAAAGTTCGTGCGTAGGCACCCTTGATCGACTGACCCATGTATTCGATATCACTATCCGAATAGGGCTTTGAGACCGGTAATGGCCTTCATCGTCGTCGTCTTGCCCGCGCCATTCGCGCCAATCAGCGTGACCAGTTCGCCCTTACCTACTTCCAGATCGACACCTTTCACCGCCTGGATGCCGCCGTAATTCACCTGCAGATCCTTGACCTTCAACATCGCATTCGTGGTCGCCATTTAGAGTCGTTAACAAAATGACGTTCGCAATTGTCACCAGCATATGATGCAGCAAGCGATTTTCATGAAGGCCACGTGGATGAAGGCGAGCCGT
>JAQFVJ010000194.1 GCA_029439525.1 Caballeronia sp. BR6202001591004 | reverse complement strand
TGGCGGCGAGCGCCGCTTCACGCGTCGCCGCGAAAAGTGGATCGCGACGAATCCACTTCGTCGCGATCCACTTTTCGCCTTCCTCGACGGGCGTACCCGCATGCAGGATTTTCGGATCGCTCTGGCCGAGTTCGTTGACGTATTCGACGTTGACGTATTCGAAATAGAACGCGCAGCCGTGCCGCGGATGAATGGCGAGACCGATGTCGGGAAACGTCGTGTCGCCGCCACGCGCGACTTCGTTGAGATAGAGGATGATGGTCGCGACACGCTGTCCGCCGCGCAGCGTGTGATGCCGACTGCCCGCCTGTTCCTCGGGAAAGTAGTCGTAACAAGGCCGATACTCGCCGCCGATGCCGGGATATGAAGATCCTCGCCGTTCTCGACCGGATGCGCGAACAGTTCCGCGAGCCTGCGATCGACCGTATCGACGAGCGGGTCCGTCGATGCGTTGACGAACGTGCCTTCGCTCCGGTGCTCCTCGATGGTGATCTCGCTGCCCGAATCCGGATCGACGACCGACGAGCGCCGCACACGCTCGCGGCCAATCAAGATGAGCCGGTCGCACTCGGCGGGTGTAAGCACATCGGCGACGAGCGCGACCACCGGCTGCTCGTTGCTGAAGAGCTTGGGCGCAGTGCAATCGGTGGCGTTCAGTACGCGGCCTTCGGGCAGCATCGGCTTGCCGTACATGTAATCGGACGATACCGCTTCGTCAGGCGCGACGGCATCGCCCGCGAGATGGCGTGCGAGGATCAGCCGCGCGGTGTTCGGATGGAACGCGGCGGCGACCATCGCATCCCAGGGCGCGCAACCATTCGACGCTCGCCGCATCCGCGGACCAGCGGGCGGCGTCGCCCGGCCCGATTACGTAGCGGCGCTCGGGCGGCGTGTCGGCGCACAGCGTGAAGGCGTCGCGCCGCACGTCGTCGAGCGCGCCCGCAACCGGCAGCGCGATGAAGCCCGGTCCAGCCGCCGCGCCGCAAGCCGATATGCGCGATCGCCTTGCGTTTCCTCCAGTTCGACGATCGCGATGGCGCCGTCGCGAATGCGCGCCGCGTGCTTCTGCAGCGCGAACGTATAGGCCACGTCGATGCCGGCCAACCGCAGCCTGCGCTTCTTGCACAATTGCTCGATGCCCGCACACAACGCCTCGGGCATCGCGGCGGCGAGCCGCCCTTGACCCCATGCGCTGTCCGTCACGGCATAGCGCCACGCATCGCCGCCGCTGCCCGTCTGCCGCCAGCATGCGCGCGGCCGACACCCAGTCCTGCGGCCGGGGCAACGGCTGCCACGGCAGCGCGTTAATAATGCGAGAAGGGCGCGCCGACTACCATGCGCATCGCATGCAGACCCGCTCGCGCAGGCTTCGGCGCGAGCGTCTCGATGGCCTCTTAGCGCCTCTTAGCGCCGCCGCGACATCGCCTGCCACGCAAGCGTCACCGATGTCTCGGCGCTCCTTGCGCCGCCGAGCGCCCGCGCGCGATATCCGTCGATCCAGATCGTCGCGCGCGGCATCAGCGCGGAGGCCTTCGCCGATGCCGCTTTCAGCGACGACGCATCCACTCGTGGCCGCTTGCGCGCAAGGGTTCGCAAGGCTTCGAGGTGATCGGAAAAGCGCGACATCATGCGCCTCCGCTACGCCTCGACCATCGTGATGCGGTTCACTTCGGCGAGCGTCGTGCGGCCGTCCGCGAACGCGCGCAACGCAATTTGCCGCAGCGAAATGAAGCCGCTGTCATAGGCAAGCTGCTTCAGTTCCATGATCAGCCGACGCTCGACGAAGCATTGCTTGATCGCATCGTTCAGACGCAGCACTTCCGCGATCGGCTGACGCCCGAGATAACCCGTGCGCCGGCATTGCTCGCAGCCCGCGACCTGGTCGCGCGTGAGTCCGGACGCGCGCAGCGTCGCATCGTCGGGCGGCGTGTCGTCGCGCACGCAATGCGGGCAGTTCTTGCGCATCAGTCGCTGCGCGACCGCGCCGAGCAGCGCATCGACGAAGCTGTGCATGTCGACACCCATGTGTAGAAAGCGGTCGAGCACGGAGAACACGTTGTTGGCGTGCACGGAAGTTAGCACGAGGTGACCCGTGAACGTCGCCTGCACCGCGATGCCCGCCGTCTCGCCGTCGCGGATTTCGCCGACGAGAATCTTATCCGGATCATGGCGCAGGATCGAGCGCAGCCTGCGCGCGAACGTCAGTCCCTTCTTATCGTTGATGGGAATCTGGAGCACGCCCGCGAGTTCGTATTCGACCGGGTCTTCGATAGTGGTGATCTTCTCGTCGCCGGTATTGATCTCGGTGAGCATGGCGTAGAGCGTGGTCGATTTGCCCGAGCCGGTCGGCCCTGTCACGAGCAAGAGGCCGTACGGCTCGCGTGCGATGGCGCGGATTATCTCGACGATCTCCGGATCGTGGCCGATCGAATCCAATCGCAGCGCACTCGCGCCCGCTTCGCCGCGCTGTTTGTCTAGCACGCGCAGCACCGCGTCCTCGCCGTGGATCGACGGCATGATCGACACGCGGAAATCGATCTCGCGCTGATTGATGAGCGCCTTGAAGCGTCCGCCTTGCGGAATGCATCGCTCGCCGATATCGAGATCCGCCATCACCTTCAGGCACGACAGCATCTGTTCCGCCGTTTCGATGCCCGGCGCGGATACGGTCTCCTGCAACACGCCGTCGATGCGGTACTTGATGACGAGGCCCGTCGCCGTGCTTTCGATATGGATGTCCGATGCGCGCGCCTTCAACGCGTCATACAGCGACGAATTGACCAGACCGATGACCGGATGCACGTCAGCCGCGAGCGTCGTCAGGGTGATTTCGACGCCGGTATCGGCGGCCGTGGCGGTGGTGCCTTCGACGCTGATCTGCGTGAGCGCCTGATGCGCCGACTCGTGCAGCGCGAGAAACGCCATCAGGTCGGACGGCACGCAGAACGCGAAGGGCTTTTTCACGCGATTCATCGCCCAGGTGCGCAGATTCGCATCGAAGGGATCGGCGAGCTCGAGCCAGAGTTTCGCGTCGTGATGATCGGCGACGGCGGCGAATATATACTTGCGCGACATCTTCGCCGAAGAGCAGCAGATCGAAGCGCGGTTCGAGCGTTTCGAGCGCGGCGGCGTCGAAGCCGCGCAGGCCGAGCATGCGCGTGACGCGCTCGAGATAATCGATGGCATCGTGCTCCGCGTCGTCCCATACCTGCTGCTGACGCGCGCGCAATGGCGTACTCGGGCACGCCCGGGGCGCTTGCAGCTTGTTCCATGATGTCACCCCACGGCGCCGGCCAACTGAAAGATCAGCAGGAAGATGATGGTGCCGACGATGCCGCCCACGACCAGCATCAGCACCGGTTCAACGACGCGCATCAGCGTGTCGATGGCGCGGTCCAGCTCTTCGTCGCAGAATTCCGCCGAGCGCGTCACCATGCCGGACAGTTCGCCGCTCTGCTCGCCGACACGGATCAGCCGTTCGGCCACCGGCGTGGTCAGATTAGCGACGGGCAGCGTGCCCGACAGCGGCTTGCCCGCGCGGATATCCTCGAGCGCCAGCACCAGCGCCGCCTGCAACTGGCCGGGCAGTACCGGCCAGTTCAAGCGAGGTCACCACCGACATGCCGCCCGCGAGCAGCAGCCCGAGCGTGCGATAGAAGCCCGTCAGGCCGAACAGGCGCTGATAGTCCGCGAGCTTGGGAAGGCGGAAGAACGCGGCGGCCAGCGCCGCGCGCACTTTCGCGCTGCGCAGCGACAGGCCCGCGCCGATCAGCATCGCGAAGAGGGCACCGAGCAGCAGGCCGCCGTGCGCCTGCACGAGATTGCCCCAATGAGCATCGCCTTGACGTGAAGGGCATGTCCTTTATCGTCGCGAACACCTGGCTGAACTTCGGTATCACGTAGAAGGCCATGAAGAGGATGATCATCGCGTCCGTGACGATGACGATCGACACGGATACACCATCGACGACACGACCTTCTTGCGCACCGCCTGAAGGCGCGCGTCGTAGTGATGGTAGCACTTGAGCGCCTCGTCCAGATGGCCGGTGCGCTTCGCCGACCCGACGGTCGCGACATACTGCGGCGGAAAATGCTCCGGCTGCCTCTCGAGCGCGCGCGACAGCGGCTCGCCTTCGTCATCAGCGCGGGGAGGCCAGCTTCGGTGCTCGGGGGAAATAGCCCGTGTCGAGCCGGTAGCGGTCGAGCACGCTTTCATCTGCGAGACGGCGATTTTGCTGCGCGCCTTGCCAACTTCGCCGAACAGCTTCGGCCCGCCCCCCAGCAACGCAATGATTCAGCACCACCAGCAGTTCCAACAGCGTGAAGCCGCGCCGGCGCAGACTCACGCCCGGTTGCGCGAGTCTCGCGCGCAACGACGCGGCCGTGGGGCGTCCAGCTTTGATCAGGTGGGTGTGCATGGCTGCTCCCGAAAAATTCGAATACGTCGCCATGCGCGCGACCGCCGGTGCTAAGCCAGGCGAAACGCGCGCTATCCGTTGCGCATCATTTGAGACCGTCGCTCATGACTTTCAGCAATTCGGCGTTGGAGCCGTCGCCGTCGAGTTCCCAACTGAATTAGCTTGACGGCGTTGGGCGAGTCGTAGGACCACCATGTCGAGCCGTCGAACTTGTACGAGGTCTTGGCGACCGGATGCTCGTACAGCGTCCCGGCCGCGCTCTTGAGGATGCGATAGTCCTGAATGCCTTCCTCGTGCTTGCCGGGCGCGGGCTTGGTCGCCTTCCGATAGAGACCGTTGCCTTGCGGTCCCGCGCTCACGCCGGTCCAGACGCGACCGTAGAACACGGAATGCCGACGACGATCTTCGATGTCGGCACGTCCGCGTTGAGGAGGGCCTTGACGGCGCCGTCGACGTTGTAGGTCGGCGCCCACTGACCCGCCTTGTAGTTGGGGGGCTGTCGGCGTCGCCGTAGAGCGGCGCCTGGAAATCGGTCGGACCGTTGGCTTCCCAGCTGCCGTGGAAATCGTAGGACATGATGTTGATCCAGTCCAGCGACTTGCTGTACTCGCCCGGCTCAGTGTTGGCGATCTTGTCGCCGCTCGAGCCGATCGCATCGAGCTGCTTGCGGAACTCGGCGAGCAGCAGCGTGTAGTTCTTCTTGTCGTTCGGATCGACGACGGTATTGTACGACGGCTGACCGCCGCCACCAGGAAATTCCCAGTCGATATCGATGCCGTCGAACACGTCCGCGCCGATGCCGTCGCCGCCCGCATTCGAGCCCACGTCAAAAGGCAGATTGCCCTTGATGTAGACATCGATGCACGAGGAAACGAGCTGCTGATATGTCTTTCCATGTCAATTGCTATATCGCGCCTTTGACTTTCCGATAGTCAAGGAAATTTCCTGAGGGTGGCGTAGCAGTAAGGCCGACGGTGAATCACGCTGATATCCGCGGGTTAGCTACCGCATTACAGCGATCCGTCATATGAGCCTGCCACTTTTTTACGCCGCGAAGCGGCCTGCTGTCTGCCGTCGCGAAGCAGCGCCGTG
>JAQFVJ010000193.1 GCA_029439525.1 Caballeronia sp. BR6202001591004 | reverse complement strand
AATGCGCGCATCAGCGAGGCGATCAGCCGTTTTCGGGAGCGGTGCGCTTTTCCGTGCTGGTGCGCTCGCCGGGGGGGGGGGAACTGGAGGAAATGCTGCTCGCGGATCGCATCCAGATGGCGATCGGATACTTCTGGCATCGCGTGCCGTCACTGGATTACGTCGAAATCTCTTCAGAGGACCAACTCGCGTACTGCTCGCGCAAACATCCGCTGTTTTCATGCGCCGGGAAAAATCGCCATGAAGCAGGCGGACGAATTCGCGTGGGCGTGGCGGAGCTATCCGCTGCCCGAAGCCGCCGCGCTCGCGCCGCGCACCATCGGCGCGGTCGCGGACAACATGCAAGCAGTCGCGATGCTCGTGCTGTCGGGCCGCCATCTCGGCTATCTGCCCGAACATTTCGCCGCGCCTTATGTGAAGCAAGGATTGCTCGCACTGCTGAACGCAAAGACGATACGCTACCGCGTCGCGTTCCAGATAGTGAAGTGACGCGCGCCGAACGCGCACGACGTTCGCGCGGTGCCAAGCGCGAAATCGTCGAAGCGTTCATCGAAGACATGGCCGCTGCTCATGCGAACGTGACCGCGCGTGATTGATTCATAGCGCATCGAATCCGGCGGTCGCGAATTAGACGGCGCGCTGGGCATGACAGTGTCGGCGGTGGCGGGCCACCACGACGACCACAATCATGTCGCCGGGAGGAACCATCAGCTTCAGAGGCATGCTGATCGGGCCACCGTTTACCGTCGCGACGTATTCCAGCGGGGAAAGCAACGCCTTCAGCACCTGCGTCGGCGCAGCGAGCGAAGACGGCGCGACCGTTTCGTTCATCGCGCCGGGAGGCGATGCGCCGAACGCTTCCACGCAAGCCGGCCGGATCGGCACCCGGTTCGTCGACGGTCGCGGACAACACGTTGCGCCGTCGGCGAACGGCGCGTTTCATATCGGCGCCACGGGCGGCTTGCTGACGATGCAGGGAAAAGGCGGTACACTGGCGAGGGTCGTCACCAGTTAATAATTGAGAGAGCGGCGCGGCCCATGAGGACCGCGCCGTGAAAAGACACTACCCGTTGATCACGTCCGCGCCCTTCGGCACGTTGAACTTGAAGGTATTACTCTTGATCGGCGGGTTCTTCTGAATGTTGGAGAACGTCAGCAGCGTGACGTTGCCGAACACATCGTGCAACTCCATCGCCTGCAGATTGCCGTCCTTGAAACCGATGCCGACGCGCTCGAACTGCGAGTCCTTCGCTTTCGGCGTGAGTTTGAGCCAGTCGATGCCGCCCTTCTCGCCCGCATCGCGCAGCGTGAAGTTCTTTTCCAGATCGTTGCTGCCGAAGAGAATCGCCGCCGGGCTCGCGCCGAGCGCGCCGCTGAGACGGCGCACCGTGACCTGATTCAGATCCTTGTCGTAGACGTAGAGCTTGTCGCCATCGGCCTGCAGAATCTGCACGTACGGCTTCTGATACGACCAGATGAACTTGCCCGGCCGCGCTAACATGAACGTGCCGCTCGAGTTCGTGCTGCGCTGGGGCATCGCGGCCGGATTCGACGCGCCGTTCGCTTTGTTCGGCTGCTTCAGTTCCTGTTGCGTGAAGTCGCCGCGCGCCGCGTGGACTTGCGACACGAACGCCTTCAGTTGCTCGGTGCCGCTCGCGAATGCGTGCGATGCGAACAGCATCGATGCGGCGCATATCGATGCGGCGCATACCGCCGCGCCCAACGCCTTGACCGATCGTTTCCCCGTGTACTGCTTCATGCTGTGGTTCTCCGAATAACGCTCATTCCGCATCGCGCACCGGCACGAGGATCTCTCGGTTGCCGTTCGACGACATCGCCGACACCAGCCCCGAGTTTTCCATCTGTTCGAGCAGACGCGCCGCGCGGTTGTAGCCGATGCGCAAATGCCGCTGCACCAGCGAAATCGACGCGCGCCGGTTCTTGATGACGATCTCGACCGCCTGATCGTACAAAGAATGGGACTCGTCATCGGCCGCGCCGGTTCCGCCAGCGCCTTCGCTGCCTTCGTCGCCATCGCCCGCGAGACCGCCTTCCAGAATGCCTTCGATGTAATTCGGCTCGCCGTGCTCCTTGAGCTTGTCGACAACGCGATGCACTTCCTCATCCGACACGAACGCGCCATGCACCCGCACCGGCAGGCCGGTGCCCGGTGGCAGATAGAGCATGTCGCCCATGCCGAGCAGCGATTCCGCGCCCTGCTGGTCGAGAATCGTGCGCGAGTCGATCTTCGACGACACCTGGAACGCCATGCGCGTCGGTACGTTCGCCTTGATGAGACCGGTGATCACATCGACCGACGGGCGCTGCGTCGCGAGAATCAGGTGGATGCCCGCCGCGCGCGCCTTCTGCGCGATCCGCGCGATCAGTTCTTCGACCTTCTTGCCGACCACCATCATCAGGTCGGCGAGCTCGTCGATCACCACGACGATGTTCGGCAGGCGCGTGAGCGGTTCCGGCTCGTCGGGCGTGAGGCTGAACGGACTCAGGATCTTCTCGTCGCGTTTCTTCGCCTCGTCGATCTTGGTGTTGAAGCTCGCGAGGTTGCGCACGCCCATTTTGCTCATCAGCTTGTAGCGGCGCTCCATTTCGGCGACTACCCAGTTGAGCGCGTGACCGGCCTGCCGCATGTCGGTGACGACCGGGCACAGCAAATGGGGAATGCCTTCATAGACGCTCATTTCGAGCATCTTCGGATCGATCAGGATGAGCCGCACCTGATCCGCGCTCGCTTTGTAGAGCAGTGAAAGGATCATCGCGTTGATGCCGACCGACTTGCCCGAGCCCGTCGTGCCCGCGACCAGCAAGTGCGGCATCTTGGCGAGATCGGCGCAGACCGGATTGCCGCCAATGTCCTTGCCCAGCCCCATCGTGAACGGCGACGCGCTGTTCGCGTAGACCTCGGAGCCGAGAATTTCGGAGAGGCGCACGGTCTGGCGGCGCTGGTTCGGCAATTCGAGCGCCATGTAGTTCTTGCCCGGAATCGTCTCGACGACACGGATCGACACGATCGAAAGCGAACGCGCCAGATCCTTCGCCAGATTGACGATCTGGCTGCCCTTCACGCCCGTGGCTGGCTCGATTTCATAACGCGTGACGACCGGCCCCGGATAGGCCGCGACCACGCTCACTTCGACGCCGAAGTCCTTCAGTTTCTTCTCGATGAGACGCGATGTGTATTCGAGCGTATCGGCCACGATGGTTTCCTGCGTCTTCGGCGGCGGATCGAGCAGCGCCAGCGGCGGGAGCGTGGAATCGCCCGGCAGGTCCTTGAAGAACGGCACCTGCTTTTCCTTTTCGGCGCGCTCGGAGCGCGCGGGCGTGGCGACCGGCGGCACGATCACGACCGGTTCGTGGTCCTCGTGCTTCACGCGCGAGCGCACGACCTTGCCTTCGCGCCTGGAGGCGGCTTCCTCGCCGAGCTTGCAGTCGCGCCCGGCTTCGCGGCGCAACTGCGCGCCGGTGATCGCGGACATGATGCCGTCACCGACCTTCTCGCACACCGACAGCCACGAGAAGCGGAAATACAGCGACAGGCCGATCGCCAACACAATCAGCAGCAGCAGCGTGCCGCCCGTGAAGCCGAGCGCATGCGACACGTGGTGCGCGACGATATCGCCGACCACACCGCCCGGCGCGCGTGGCAAGGGCACCTTGAGCGACCACATGCGCAGCGTCTCGATGCCGTCGCTCGCGAGCAGCACAAACACGAAGGCGAACGCTTCGGCAAGCCAGATGCGATCCAGCGGGGCGACTTCATCGACGACGGGCGGCTGAGTGACGCGCCGGTAATTCGAGATGATGCGCCACGCCAGCAGCACGATCAGCCAGTACGAGGACAGCCCGAACACGAGCAGCAGAATGTCCGACGTGTAGGCGCCGACGCGCCCCGCCCAGTTGGAGATGTGATCGACGCTCACCGCGTGGGTCCAGCTCGGATCGTTGCGGCTGTACGAGAGCAGCGCCATCAGCAGAAACAGTCCGAGCGCGACCTGGAGAATCCAGCAAATCTCAGTGAAGAGCCGCGACATGCGGTGCGGCAGCGCCTGCGGGCTCGCAGTATAAGATGCTTTGGCCATTGATGATTCAGTGTCGCTTGTCACGGTTCGCGCGCTGTGCACCGTAGCACGCCGAAAAGCCGCATGAAATAGTGACCTATTGTAAAGTAAACGTTGCATTGCGGTGAACGGCGCAAAAAGCGCCGCGTTCTTGCAACCTGTAACACTCGTCACTTGCGCGCGGCACGGAAAATCATCGCAACTCGTGCGCGAAATCGCTATTGACGTTGATTGAAAGGTTCATTCGGAAGGCTTTTTCATGCGCTTTTTTATATACATCATCGCCTTTTGCACCTCAAATAGGGTGAAAACGGAGCGTCGGCTGCGGGAAGGCTTTCCCGGGCAGCTCTGAACGGCGCGATTGGTGTCGATATTGCTGCAAGACACGCACAACTCCGATTCGACCATCAATTAACGGACCATCATTATGTCATCGTCTAACCCCGCGCCCAAACACGCCAAAGTGCTGATTCTCGGTTCCGGCCCCGCCGGATACTCCGCTGCCGTCTATGCGGCGCGCGCGAATCTGTCGCCGCTGCTCGTCACCGGCCTCGCGCAAGGCGGCCAGCTGATGACCACCACCGACGTCGAAAACTGGCCCGCCGATCCGAACGGCGTGCAGGGCCCCGAACTCATGCAGCGCTTCGAGGAGCACGCGCGCCGCTTCAACACCGAGATCGTGTTCGATCACATCCACACGGCGAAGCTCAACGAAAAGCCGTTCCGCCTAATCGGCGATTCGGGCGAATACACCTGCGATTCGCTCATCATCGCAACGGGCGCGTCTGCGCAATATCTCGGCGTGCCGTCGGAAGAAGCGTTCATGGGCAAGGGCGTGTCCGCCTGCGCGACCTGCGACGGCTTCTTCTATCGCAACGGCGAAGTCGCGGTGATCGGCGGCGGCAACACCGCGGTCGAGGAAGTGCTGTACCTCGCGGGCATCGCGAAGAAAGTAACGGTCGTGCATCGCCGCGACAAGTTCCGCGCCGAGCCGATCCTGATCGACCGCCTGCGCGCGAAGGAAAAGGAAGGCATCGTCGATATCAAGTGGAACAACGTGTTCGACGAAGTGATCGGCGATGCATCCGGCGTCACCGGCCTGCGCATCAAGAATACGCAGAGCGGCGCGACCACGGACATTCCGCTGCAAGGCATCTTCGTCGCGATCGGCCACAAGCCGAACACCGATCTGTTCGTCAATCAGGTCGAGATGAAGAATGGCTACATCATCACAAAGGGCGACACCAGCGGCAACGCGACCGCGACGAGCATCCCCGGCGTGTTCGCGGCGGGCGACGTGCAGGATCACGTGTACCGTCAGGCGATCACCAGCGCCGGCACGGGCTGCATGGCCGCGCTGGATGCGCAGCGTTATCTCGAGTCGATCGATGAAACGCCGACCGCGCATTCGATGAGCCACGAAACCGATCGCTAAAGCATCGATTGCCGGGAGCAGCGCGGCGAGCCGTTTAGAATGAAGCTCGCCCGCTGACGACTTGCGTTGAACTTGCACTGAACACCACTGAACACAACGGGCCACGGTTCGAGCCGCCGGCCCGTTTTGTTTTAATTGCAGCGAACGGGCATTTCATGCACAGACATCCGGCAGTCCGCGCGCGCATGGCACAATCGGCGCGCTGCCGGAACGTAGCCCTCGCGGACATATGCGGGCGACGAGTCCGCGTCAAATCGCCTGCCGAACGATGCCGAAGAACCATCCTCACCCGAACGAACCGAAGGTCCGCCACGCACCCGCGCCGCGCAAGCCCGCGCCCGACGAGGCGAAGGTCGACGCGCGCGACGTCGCCGATGCGGTCAAGCGCGACCGGCTCGCCGGACTCGCATCGCTTAGGACAGCCTTGAAAGCCGATGCCGACAAGCGCGAAGTGCAACGCGTCGCCGCCGTGCGCGCCGAGCGCGAAGCCGTCGCCGAAGCGGACGAATTCCCCGCCGCTCAATCGGCGAAGTCGAGCCGCTGAAGACGCCGCCGCGCACGACCATGACGCGCACGCCACCGCCGCCGATTCCGCTGCAAAGCCGCCTCGACGAGGAAGCCGTGCTGCAGGAAGCGCTTTCCGACGAATACGACCCGGAAAGCCTGCTCGACATCGACGAAACGCTCTCCTATTATCGTCCCGACGTGAGCCAGGAAGTCGTGAAGAAGTTGCGGCACGGCGCGTGGATCGTGCAGGCGCAGCTCGATCTGCATGGCATGCGCCGCGAGGAAGCGCGCGAGGCGCTGGCGGAGTTTGTCCGCGAATCGGTGAAGCGCGGGCTGCGCTGCCTGCGCGTGATCCACGGCAAGGGGCTCGGCTCGATCGGCCGCGAGCCGGTGCTCAAGGTCAAGGTGCGCGCGTGGCTCGTGCAGAAGGAGGAAGTGATCGCCTTCAGTCAGGCACGACCGCACGATGGCGGCGCGAGCGCGGTGCTCGTGCTGCTGCAGCCGGGCGGCGCGCCGCGGCATCACAATCATCCGCAAGATGGCACCACCGACCACTGCCGCGATTGCAAGACCGCCGGTGACTCCCCCAGCCGCGACGATTGCTGCTCCTATCGCTATGCCGGCAACCATACCGATCAGGCCGAAATCGTGCCCGACGTCATCGCCCTGACGCGCCGCAGCGGAGGAGATGTTTCCGTCACTCATTCCCGAATGCTGGCCTGAGTAGCTCGCAATACATCCAAGCCACTGTTTCAGCGATTCAACAGAATCATGCGGTGGGAGAGGCTGAACCAGGCGTAGATGGTCGTGGGTGAGATTGCGCTCCAGTCTGTCGATGACAGGGTCGCCCGGAGTGTACACGGATCCGGCTACGATACGGGGTTCGAGTCGCCTGCCTTCGCCATTAAAGAATTTCCACCGTCCTTGCTTAACCTCTTCGCAGGGCACAGAGGACACTGCATCGATGTATCCAGAAAAGACATACAGCTCTTGTGACGAAAACCTCAGTGCGAAAACATAGGCCAGCAGCCTCCTCGAGAGAGGGTTGAGGGTGTACACGGCCGTCGTGTGCTTCTCGCCGTTCCCGATCTCCACATCGGAACGACGCGAGAAAGGCATTCCATACGGGCAGAAGACGTTCGAAATTCGCGACTTGCGCGGTGAGCGTGAAAAATCAATATCGAGTTGCCGATATGCACGTGCACGATCGCCTGGCCCTGGTGCAACCGGACATTTGCGCTTTGCCAGTGATAGTCGAGCAGCACGGCTGGCAGTCCATCCAACGTAAAGCGCTCACGAGCGATCAAGGCGTATCCGGGAAACTGATGTCTGAGACCCTTCCGTTGTTGATCTACGTAAGTGAGCAGGTTGTCGTGAATCGCGCCGTCGGCTCGCGTGACGACGACTGCGGCTTCGCGCTCGCCATTCTTTAACGCCGGAAGCCAAAAAACCGTGATGGATTGATTTGTCCACCCGTCTGGCAGGCGAATACTGCCTTCGTGAAACCTATACCAATTCAACTCTTCCTCTGCTATTGGGTCGATGGATAGCATCGCCGAAAAAGAAGAGTCAATCTAACTCGCCACAATTAAAATTAAGGATTGCATATGCTATTTTTTGATTATTTATTTCGGATGTTTATCTAATTGGAGGAAGTAATTGGCTTACGGAAGCCGAATCGACAGCGAACTATCATTCACCCTAAAGTCATCACGAAACGGCAGGAAATCATCTCTGCCACTTTAGCGTTCGTGTTAAGCTCTCGGTTCTTTCGCTGGGGAGTAGCCGGCTTTCCGCTTCGCGGGAAGCGCCCATGTCAACACACTCGGTTCCCGTTGCGTACATCGCATGCGTTGCATGCATCGCACATCGACGAACCGCGGCATGGGCAGCCATCACAGGTTGGCAAGACCATCAACGGATAGCACTGAAGGTCGGGGGTGCGGTCCGTCGCCTGTTCTTGCCCGACCATCACGCTACTCATAAGAACTCGCGATGAACCTCGCCTCCACCATTTTCTTTGCCTTCGCCATGTCGACGGATGCCTTCGCTGCTGCCGTCGGAAAAGGCGCGACCCTGCACAAGCCGCGCATCACGGAAGCGCTCAAGACCGGCCTCATCTTCGGCGTGATCGAGGCGATCACGCCGCTCGTCGGCTGTGCGCTGGGCCGCGCCGCCGCGCACAGTATGTG
>JAQFVJ010000192.1 GCA_029439525.1 Caballeronia sp. BR6202001591004 | reverse complement strand
CCGCCTGCCTTGGCTTGCATGACAGTACGCTTGCCTAGTTCCGTAGCTGTCGCCATTGCGTTGGATTTTTTCGTGGACATAGTTGAACGGTTGCCCGGCTCTCGTGCGTCCTCGCGGACGATGCCACAACGTGACGCCCGAATGTCTGATCGGATTGCCTTGATGGTGCCCGGATGCCTTTTTACCTCACGCTTGGGTTGTAATGCATTGTGGACCGATCCGTGCCGCGCAGAGAGAATAGCGTTTTCGCTCGCCGCGCCCACCTTGCCAGGATAAAACGCTCCTAGCATGAAAGTGCATTGTAGCCGCGCCGAACGACACGAACCCGATGCGAACCCGACACGAACGCCGCGGTCACGAAAGCGACACGCAGCGCATGCCCGTCACGCAGACCCGCGCGTTTCTTTATTTGCGCTTCGCTTCCAGCTTTTCCCAGCGCTCCAGCGCGGCCATCAATTCCTCGTCGATGGCCGCGTGACGCTCGGGCAGCCGCGCGCCTTCCTTCGCGTCCTTCGCGAAAATCGAGCCGTCTTCGAGCTGCGCGCCGATGGTCTTCTGCCCCGCCTCCAGTTCGCGCTGCTCCTTGAACGACAGCTTCAGGGTGCGCTGCGCGTTGCGGCCCGCCGCGCTTTCCTTCGGCGTATCGTCCTTCGGTGTTTCTTTCGCGGTCTGACGGGCCGCTTCTTCCGCGATGCGCTCCGAACGTTCGCGCTGAGAACCTGCCAGTCCGAGAAGCCGCCGACGTACGCGCGCCACTTGCCGCCGCCTTCCGCCGCGAACACCGACGTCACCACGTGGTCGAGAAACGCGCGGTCGTGGCTCACCAGCAGCACGGTGCCGTCGTAATCCGCGATGCCGTCGTAATCCGCGAGCAGTTCTTCGAGCAGTTCGAGCGTGGGGATGTCGAGATCGTTGATCGGTTCGTCAAGCACGAGCACGTTGGCGGGACGGGCGAACAGCCGCGCCAGCAGCAGGCGATTGCGTTTGCCGCCCGACGCGAGCGCGCGCTCGGGCACGAACAGGAAGTCGCCGAGATAGCTCATGACGTGCTTTTTCACGCCGTTCACTTCGACCCATTCGCTGCCGCGGCTGGTGGTGTCGGGAAGCGATTTGTTGAGATCGAGCTGCACGCGCATCTGATCGAAATACGCCGCCTGAATGTTGGTGCCGATGCGCACGCGGCCTTCGTCGGGCTGCAATTCGTCGAGAATGAGCTTCAGCAGCGTGGTCTTGCCCACGCCGTTCGGCCCGACCAGACCGATCTTGTCGCCACGCACGTGAAACGATCGACGATGGTCCAATCGCCCGCCGAAGCGCTTGGTCACGTCCGTCAGTTCCGCGACGATCTTGCAGGATTTCTCGCCCTGCCCGACGTCGAGCCTGACATTGCCCTGCACGTTGCGGCGCTCGGCGCGTTCCTTGCACATTTCGACTAGCCGCGCGATGCGCCCGCCGCTGCGCGTATGCCGCGCCTCCACGCCTTTGCGGATCCACACTTCTTCCTGCGCGAGCAGCTTATCGAACTTCTCCTGTTCGACTTTCTCGACTTCGAGCTGCTGTGCCTTGCGTGTCTGATACGCGCTGAAATTGCCCGGATACGACAGCCGCCGCCCGCGATCCAGTTCGACGATGCGCGGTCGCCACGCGATCCAGAAACGCGCGATCGTGCGTGTGAACAGCAGGCCCGAGCGCAAGGTGACGAGCAGGTTTTCGAGCCAGCGGATGCCGTCGAAGTCGAGATGGTTGGTCGGTTCGTCGAGCAGCAGCACATCAGGCTGCACGATCAGCGCGCGGGCCAGCGCCACGCGCTTCTTCATACCGCCGGACAGCGCGCCGGTACGCGCATCGCCGTCGAGGCCGATCTGCGCGAGTGTGGTCGAGACGCGCATGCGCCAGTCAGGTATCGCGCAAATCGAGCGCCGTTTGCAGCGCGTTCATGCGCGCAAGCAGTTCGTCGTGCTTCGCGCCTTCGGGCGTATCAGCAAGTGCGTGGGCCACCACATCGTATTCGTCGAGTAGCGCGCGCTTCCGTCAGGCCCGATGCGACGACATCGAACACGGACGCATCCGAGATCGAATTTTCGGGTTCCTGCGGCACGTAGACCGTCGTGAGCTCGTTCTGACACGTGACGAGGCCGTCGTCGGACGCGGCGAGTCCCGCGACGATTTTCAGGAGCGACAACTTGCCCGCGCCGTTGCGGCCGATCAGCCCGACGCGCTCGCCCGCTTCGAGCGAGAAATCGGCATGATCCAACAATGCGACGTGGCCGAAGGCGAGTTGCGCGTCCGAGATGGAATAGAGCGACATGGGGAGACCGGATGAGTGACGGTACGTGCCACGCCAATCACGCGTGCGGCATAGGCCATTGTACCGGCCTCGCGCGACGGGCCGGGGTGTGGCGTGCATCGTCCGAACGGCATAGGCCGCCGCGCCGCGCGGCCCTTATTGCTTCCTTTACTGCTTCACATGCACCGTGATGGTCGAGGCCATTTCCGGCCCGTACGACCGATGCGCACCGTCGGCGAACTGCATGGTCAGCGTGTGATCGCCGGGCGGGAGCTTCACGTCCGTTTCGGTTTGACCCTTACCGTAGTGGATATGGTCGTCGGCGGGCACCACGGTGCCCTTCGGAACCGGGCCGCCGTCGATCACCAGATGGTGATGCCCGGTGCCTTCGGTCATCGTGCCGGCCGGCGCGATCTTCATGCCGTCCACGCCGAACTTCACGTGCACCGGGCTCGTGACGGTCGCGCCGTCTTTCGGCTCGACGAAATAGACGCGCGCCTGCGATTGCGCGTGCGCCATACCGACCAGTTGCGACAGCACGAGTGCACCGGGAATCAGGGCGCTCAGCAGCGTTTTCTTCAGCATCGTTTTCTCCTGTGATGGATTCCGGCCGGGAGCGCGAATAACCGCGCCACGCAGCGTGCCCAGTATAACCGGGTTTGTGCGGGCATGCAGCGCGGCGGCCATCCTAACGGAAGGCTCCCGGCGTGTCGTGCGGCACCGTGCCGCGCGAGGATAACACTCTGACCCACCATAAAATTCCGGTAAGATGCGCGGCTTCGCGCTGATTTTTTGAGTCGGCGCAGCCCCTAACTTGAAGCCAAGAGGTTTGTCGTGAGCGAAGGCATCGAATACAAAAGCTGCTGGGTCTGCCTGATCTGCGGATGGATCTGGAAACTGGCCTGCCGCACGAAGGCATCGAGCCAGGCACGCGTTTCGCTGATATTCCCGCCAACTGGCGCTGCCCGGAATGCGACGTGGGCAAGGAAGATTTCGTCGTCATCGATTTCTGATGCATCGAGTGCATACGCCGCGTGCCCTTGTTTTTCAGCGCGCCACCGCGATCAGCTCGCGGCTCGTTTCCGAGACCGGCGCGCGGTCCCAGTCTCCGAACCAGTCGATGTGCATGAAGCCGGCCTGATTCAGCAGGCGGGTCAACTTCGCTTGCGTGCGGAATCTCAGTTCGCTGGGCACGCATAGCTCGCGCGGTTCTGCCGCTTATTCCGCTTTTTCGTCGAACCGATAGTGCGTCGTGAACGCCACGCGTCCTGTCGATCGGGCGGTTGTGTGCCGTTCCTGCCAGATTTCGACCACATGGCCATCAGGCGCTGTCACACGGCGCATGGAGTGCTCGGGCGTCCACGTTTCCCATGCGCGCGCCGCCGGATTGCGGCTCGCGAGATCATCGTTATTGCGCGGCGTCGCCGTGACGCGCGGATAGTTGCCCGACGGAGGCGGCTCGTCGGGCCAGGTGCTGGCGATCGCGCCCGCCGTGTAGCTGCGCAGCAGTGTGCGCGTAATCGAGGTCGTGGCCGTAGTCGTGCATCGCGTGATCCAGTTCGATCAGCGACGTCGCGTAATTGCGCACGTCAGTGCTGGTGGTGTCGAAATGGTTTTCGCCGATGCCGTCAGAAGGCCAAGCACGAGCGCCGCGAAGATCACGCATGCCGACCAGCAACTGGATGAGTTGCACGGTTTCCTGCCCCTTGCGTTCCTCGGGCAAGAGCGGCCGGACGATCGCGCCCAGCCCGGTGCTGGCGAGCAGAAGCACGAACACGAGCACGGCGGACTGGACTTCCGTCATGGGCGCATGAGCCGCGCGAGGGACGATGGAGGATCGTGGCAATTATCGCGGCGATGCGGGCGCGATTCAATGCGTGGGGAAAAAGCTGACGGGGGAAAACGTGGCGGTGCCGATGTGCTGCTTGGTCCCCCCGGCAGGAATCGAACCTGCATCTAGCGCTTAGGAGGCACTCGTTCTATCCATTTAACTACGGGGAGTGGACCTCGGTCGCCTGGGCGGCGAGCAAGCGTAAAGTATAGCAAAGGCGGGCTTCCCATCGAAGTTGCGCGAAAGCTTATCTACGCAAACGTCAAACACGAAAAACCGAGGGTTTCCACCTATCAAGAAACGCGAAAGCGCGCCACCATCGCGGATAAGGGCGCCTATTCCGACTCGCTGCCCAGACGCAGCCCGCCTCACCGCCCGAGTTACAGTCCGAGTTACAACGCGACGCGAAGCCACAAGGCGCGTTCTCGGCCCTGTTCGCGGACAAGGACCTGAGACGCACCTCGAAATGGTGATGCGTCGCTCGCTGTCGTGCGATCTCGGCGGTCCATTTGCTGCCGCCTTCGTACCTTTCGTACTGATGGCGCGAGCGGATCAAGACCATCACGCGTCAGGTGCATCTCTCGCCCACGCAGCTACAAACCGTGCATCGGCTGTATCTGTAAACCGATTTGTTCGAGATCGCGAAGCGCGAAGCGCAATTCGCCAGCGAGAAGGAACGCGCAAGCAGCGCGGCAGCCCGAAGCGTTGGCTGCGTCAGCCAACGCTTCGCTCAGTGCCGATGCCTGAGGCCTGAGCCACCAGTCGTGCAACGGATGATGATGCGCTGCCTGTGCGTTCATGGGTCCGCGCATCGCGCGGCGCTCCAGATACTCATCACGCCAGTCATGCGCCAGCAGGACGAGCGCCAGTGCGGCCAAGCCTGCAAGGCCAACGAGAATATTCGAAAGATCGAGCATGGCAACCTTCCGGTCCTGAATGCCGCCATGCTTCAATCTTAGGTCACGCCGCGCCCGCGATCACGACACTTTTTTTTGGGCGGGCGCGCTGTTGCTGCGCATGTGCCGCGAGCCGCACCGCCGCGTTCGCCGCACCGTAGCCATCGTAACCGCCGCGACGCTCGATCACTTCGAGAAAGAAACGCTGATCGAGTTGCTCCTTGTATGCATGGAAGAACTCGCCGCCGCGAGCTTCGCCAGCACGCCGAGCTGATCGACGATCAGCTCGGCGTCGGGGATCATGTCCGGCGCGACGTTGCTGCACGCGAGCATGCGGTCGGTGCCGAGTTCGTGCATCAGGTCGAACTTGCGCTTGGCGTGCTCGACACATTGTGCGCGAGATGCTCGGGCGTCACGCCCTCGAAATCGCGGAACGGCTGAAACAGGTAAATCGCGATACCCAGGTCCTCGCACATGCGGCACACGTCCGCGGGCGTGTCGTCGAAATACAACAGATCGTTCTCGAAGATCTCAACGCCGTCGAAGCCCGCGGCTTTGATCGACTTCAGCTTCTCGGGCAAGGTGCCGCTGATGGATACCGTCGCGATGGAGGTCCGGATTGAACGCAGCATCGCTGCCTCCTCAATGCATTCGGTTCGATGCGGTTTGTTGCCGGGTTTGTCACGCGTTTGGCCCGGCTGCCAGTGTAGGCGCTCTTTTCCGAAACGCGTCACAACGCATGCACGCCACCTCACTCTGCGCGATAGCAGGAAACTAAACAGATCGTACAAAATTGGTGGAAACACGGAACGACAAGTTTCGCGCGTGGGCAACACTGCGCACATCCCAATTTATTGCAGCGCAAGACGGTACGACGAGGCATCCCGCAGCGTGATCGGCGTGCCGGTTTTTGCCGGAGATATCCGCATGACCAGCAAGACGTCCTATCTCATTGGTTTGATCGGCTCGGGCATCGCCGGGTCGCTGACGCCCGCCATGCACGAGGAAGAAGGCCGCGTGCTCGGGCTGAACTAACGTGTACCGGCGCATCGATCTGCAGGCGCTGAATCTGGAGCCGTCCGCCCTGCCCGAGCTGCTCGGTGCCGCCGAACGCATGGGTTTATGATAGTTTGAATATCACCTATCCGTGCAAGCAGGCCGTGATTCCATTGCTCGACGATCTCGATCCCGATGCCCGCGCGCTCGGCGCGGTCAATCAACACGGTTGTGCTGAAGGACGGCAAGCGCATCGGCTACAATACGGACTGGTCGGGTTTCGCGCGGGGGTTTCAGCGTGGATTGCCGGGCGCGCGGATGGAACGTGTCGTGCAGCTCGGTGCGGGCGGCGCTGGCGCGGCAGTCGCGCACGCGGCGCTGACGATGGGCGCTCGCGCGCTCACGTGTTCGATTCCGACGCGTCACGCGCGCAATCGCTCGCGGCGCGCTTTCCGGATCGGCACGTGACGAGTGACGACGATCTGCGCGAGACGCTGGCGGTCGCGAGCGGTCTCATCCACGCGACACCGATGGGCGCGAAGCTGCTGGGTCTGCCGCTGCCGGCGGAGTATCTGCACAAGGAATTGTGGGTCGCGGAGATCGTCTATTTCCCGCTCGAAACAGAACTGCTCAGACGGCCAAGGCGCTTGGCTGTCGCACGGTAAGCGGCGGCATGGCCGTGTGTCAGGCCGTCGATGCGATGCGCATTTTCACCGGCCGCAAGCCGCGCGCGCATGTTCGGCCATTTCGAGCGGCTGCTCGAAGCGCGTTGGGCGCGTGTTTCAGGGCATAAAAAACGGCGGCCTCGAAAGAGCGCCGCCGTATTTGTTCCGATGCTTCGTCACGCAATCGCGCCGCATGAAGCGCAGCACTGAATCGATGTTCATCTCTCGATGCCGCGAGCGCTGACCGGACGGATCGCGCCCGAACGTCGCGCCCCACGTATGCCGATTGGCGATGCGGTGAAAGCACATCGAGCTAATCATCAGATGCAGGTCGATGGGATCGACATCCTCGCGGAACTTGCACGCCGCAACGCCGCGCGATCAGATCCTCGATGGTCTTCACGACCGTGGAATTGCGCGCCTTGAAGGTCTTTGATTGTTTGATGTACTTCGCGCCGTGAATGTTTTCAATCGTCACGAGCCGCACGAAATCGCGGTGTTTGTCGTGATAGTCGAAGGTGAAGCCGACGAATTCGCGCAGCGCTTCTGCCGGGTCCATCTCCGCGAGCTGCAGTTCCTGTTCGAGCGCGCGGATATCGCCGTAGACCTGTTCCAGCACCACCTCGTACAAGCCTTCCTTGCTGTCGAAGTAGTAGTACAGCATGCGCTTGGTCGTGTTGGTGCGCTCCGCGATGGCATCGGCGCGCGCGCCCGTGAGGCCCATTGCCGAGAACTCCTGCGTGACGATATCCAGGATGTTCCGCTTGGTCTGCTCAGGATCGTACTTGCGCCGCCCTTCCGCTGTGGCCGGTGCCGACACGGTCGCGCTCGCGGCCTTGCCCGCCGCGCTGTCGGCCTTGCTTCCTTTTTTCATTGTTGGGTCTGAGAACGGCATTGGGAAACGATTCTAGCATGGGAGATTCTAGCATGGGAGTTACAGCGGCTTTTTGCTATTCACGGCATTCGTTTCATAGGGCTTCACCCTATAATTTTTGAACGACAACGGCGAGAAACGAACCCCACATGAAGCGCTCGAACGCTCTTGCCGCCGCTCTGGTGACGGTGGTTTCACTGCACGCCGCGGCACAGACAACCTCCCGCCCGGCCATCTGTCGAAACAGGCGCTGCTCGCCGCCGAAGGCGTGATGACCAGCGCGAACATCGCGCGCGGCGCGGCGGACGTGTGTCATATCGATGCCGCGAAAGTCGCGCGCTTCAAAGACACGGCCCATGCCAACTTCCCCGATGCGCCCGATTTCGACGGCGAATGGAAACTCGGCCTCGCGCAGGCGCAACCGACCGTCGATCGCTTCGACAAGCTGAAGACGAGCAATCCGGCCGAGTACAAGGAAGCAGATCGATCAGGCGTGCCCGGCGCTCAATCGCGGCATCGACGAAGTGACGCAGCAAAATAGCTACTGCTACTGGCTCGAGCCGTCGTAATGCGCGCGCTTTTCCGTGTACATGGCGGCATCGGCGCGTTGCAGCCGGTTCGAGGCGCTCGCCTTCGTGCACCGTGGCCGCGCCCATCGCGAACGATAGCGGCATGCCCGAATAAAACTGATTGTTCACTTCGAGCAACTGGCGAATGCTGTCCATCACCGCTTCGCCGCCGCGTTCGTCGGTGCCGGGCAACAGCACCATGAATTCGTCGCCGCCGATGCGCGCCGCCTGATACAACTTCTCCACCGCCTTGCCGAGCACTTCGCCCGCGCGTTGCAAGAGCGCATCGCCGGCGGCGTGGCCGAGTTGATCGTTGACCGTTTACATCGACCGCGATGGCCGTCACCGGGAACGGGCCCTTGCGCTCCAGCCGGTTGATTTCATCGATATAGAAACGAGCGATTCTTGAGCTTGGTCAGCACGTCGTGCTTGCCGAGGAATTCCAGATACGCTTCTGGCCTTCTTGCGCACGGTGATATCCGCGAGCGCAACGAGCACCAGATCCCAGCGCGCCTCATGCCCCGGAAACACCGAGAATTGCAGATGGACATGCACTTCACTTCCATCGAGCGAATAATTCAACACTTCGCGCTGGTGGAAGAGTTTGTTCTCCCATAGCTCGACCAGTTGCTCCTGAAAGTGCTGCTGCATGTCGTCGCGGAAGATGGTCGGGCAGGCGCGCGAGCAAGGTCACCTTGTCGGGCGCGCCGAACATGCGCAGCGTGTGCTGATTCACGTCGAGCACGTGAATCTCCTGCATGCATTGCTCGACGAATTCCGGATGCACATTCGTGAACGTGCGGAAATTGACGATGCCGCGCTCGCGCAAATCGTCGAGCAGCGCCTTCACCGAACTGAAGTCCTCCTCCACCCACAGCGACACCGGCGAATGCTCGAACAACCCGCGTGCATAGAGTTCGCTGTCGGCGTTCGGTTTCGAGTTCCGTGATATCCTTTCGATGGTGACGAGCACTCGGCCTCGTGCCCGGGCAGGATCACGGCCTTCAGCAGCACGTCGGGCCGCTTGCCTTCGAGCGTGTAGTTGACCGTCTGGCTGACGAAGCGCGGCTTGCCTTCCCAGAGTTGCGCAAGCTCGTCGACGTGCGTGGTGAGCATGTCGTCGCGAAATACGCGATCGAGATTTTCGACGAGATGATCGGCGTCCTTCGCGCCGAACAGCGTGAGCGTGCGGCGATTGACCTTGACGACGCGAATCCGCGAGGAGCACTCGACGATGCGCGCCGGGTCTTCGGCGAGAAACGCGCGCAGGTCGGTGACGCCCGCGGCGCGCCATCGTTCGAACTGCTCGCGCGCTGAAGTCCTCGAGCCAGAGCGAGATGGGCGCGAGATCGAACATGTCGGCGGCGTCATCCGGGGCGGCGGCTGGGGTGAGTTACCCAGCGGCGCGGCACGAGTCGTTTGGCATGGCCATCCTTTCGGCTCGCGCCGACGTTTCGGGTATTTCGGGTGTTCAGGCGTTGCCGTTCTTTCGTCAGCACAATCGTCTCAATATTTGTAGACTGTCAATTTTCGCCACCGATTCGCCGACGGCTCGCGCCAAAAAGTCGCTTCAGCCATCGACGCGTTATTCAGGGGCAGAGCTATACTCGATCGACCATCCCGCTGCGGGCATGTTTGCTGCGCCAGGTCGCGCAGACACACTCGCATCCCACGACACGCTGACAAGGAGGCAAGGCTCTGCATGGCTGACTTCCGCATCTGGTCCGATGAATTTCCCGCCAACGGCTTCATGACACGTGCGCAGGAATTCGATCAGCAAGCCTTCGGCGGCTCGGGCGAGAACATCTCCCCGGCGC
>JAQFVJ010000191.1 GCA_029439525.1 Caballeronia sp. BR6202001591004 | reverse complement strand
CCTGATTGCCTGAACCAGCGCGACATCAATCGAGCGCGTCGCCGTGCGTTGCGCCCGCACGGCGGGCGAAGTACGCAAACGTCACGGCATCGCGTTTGCGTGTGCTGATCCAGTCGTGCGCTTCGCGGCCGAGTTCGGCGGGAATCGGCCGAATCTCGCCCGCCGCCAAGGCAGCGAGTTGCAGGCGTGCCGCGCGCTCCCGCGCGCTCCATCAGCAGCCCGAGTCCGCAGGCTTCCTCGACGGTCTTGCCGGTCACGAGCATGCTATGCTATTATAGTAGTATAGCGCGCTTGTCGCCGAGCGCCGCCAAGATGATTTCCCCTTCCTCGTTGCCGACCGACACGCCCGGCCAGTCCTTCAGGAACGCGCAGTTGTCGCAGAGCGGGCACATGTCCATGTGCGAAATCTGCAGCGGCACTTCGAGTATCGACAGCGCGGCGACATGCAGCGGATACGTGTGGATGATGCAGTTCACATCCGGCCGCGCACGGTAGATCCACGTGTGGAAGCGATTCGCCGGATTGGGGATGCCCCCGCTGCTGAGGGTGTTGAGATCCTGATCGACCAGGATCAGATTCGACGCGGTGATCTTATCGAAGCCATGACCCAGCGGTTGCGTGAAGTACGTGTTGGCTTGTTCGGCGCACGCGCGATGATCTGTCTGGCGAGTCCGGAGTCGTGTCCGCCGTCGAATAGGATGCGGCAGGTCAGCGCCAGCTTCTCGCGGACCGACCAGTTGCCTTCGCCCAAGGTATTCAGGCGCTCGTGCGAGCGGGAAACCAGCTCGGCCTTCGACAGGTTCAGCGTGTTGGGAGTGTTCAATGACTTCCTCGGGTAGCATAACGGCTCAAGAGTCGCGACACGGTGTCTCAGATGACTCTGCGTGTCGTATATGACACGATGTGTCATTTTCAATCTTTTATCCAAGGATTTTTTTGCGTGTCCGTTTTTCGTCTGAAAATCCTGCGCAAACAGATGAACCTGAGCCTGCAAAACCTGGCTCGACCAGATCGAGCTGACGAAGAGCTATTTGTCGAAAATGGAGCGGGGGTTGAGCGTGCCGTCGGTGGCGGTCGCGCTGAAGCTCGCGCGTGCGCTGCATGTCGAAGTGGACCAGCTATTCGACGATGCGCCGGCGGATGCCGCGATCACGGTCGTGCGGGTCGCGGATCACGTACCGATGGGCAAGGCCAACGACGCGTCGGGATCGGCCGAAGTGCTCGCCACGCGCGCGGGCCACAAGCGGATGCTGCCATTCGTCATCAGGCCGTCGAAGGATTTCGCGGTCACCGAGTTCAAGGAGTACGAGGGCGAGGAGTTTCTGTTCGTGCATTGCGGCAAGATCGAAATGGAGTTCGCCACGCATAAGGTTGAACTCGCGACGGGCGACTCCATTTACTTCAATGCGCAGATTCCGCACCGGATTCGTTCGGTCGGTGTGTCGGTGGCTGAAGTGCTACTGATCGTGGCACCCGATTTGTGATCGGGTGGCTAACGAGGCAAGCAACACCCGTTGCTTTGCACAATTTTTGCCGGTGATGCCGCATCGGGCTTACCCCAATGCAAAAAAGTATCAGAAACCAGTCTCATTTTGCGTAGTGAAAAATTGCGCGCGCGGCTATCTTTGAGTCACAAGCAAATTCATAAAGAACGCACGGCATGACTGGCGGCATCTCAGTAGGAAACAGACATGAAAGAAGCACGGACGTGTACGGCGCAAGGCGGTCCCGGCCGCTCACATGCCGCCCAGCCGGACCTCGAACTCGTGGCCGTCCGCGCGCGACGAGTCGTTCAAGGTCTGGTCGCACGGCTATCCGTATCGCACCGTGCGCTGGCATTTCCATCCCGAGTATGAGATTCACCTCATCACGGCCACCACGGGAAAGTATTTCGTCGGCGACTATATCGGCGATTTCGAGGCCAGCAATCTCGTCATGACCGGCCCGAATTTGCCGCACAACTGGGTCAGCAATGTGCCGCGCGGCGAAGAGGTTCGCCGAGCACTGTCTCGTGTTGCAGTTCGATACCGATTTCGTTGTGCGCGCCATCGAAGCCTTTCCTGAATTCAGGCGCATCACGCACTTGCTGGAAGCATCGGGGTCGGGCCTGCTTTTCAGTCCGGCAACGGGTGAGGCTGTCGCGCCCATTCTGCGCGACATGCTGGGCGCGCAAGGCATCCGGCGCGTCGCGCTCTGCGTGGCGCTTTTCGACGTGCTGCTGCATAGCGCGGAACCAGTCAAACTCGTCAGCGAAGCGTATCGGGCCGATCCGGCACGCTATACAGAGACGCGCATGTCGTAAATCGGCAAAAACCTTTCGCAGGAGTTGCGCGAAACGGATCTGGCGGGACTCGCCGGTCAGAGTGTCAGCGCGTTTTCACGCTATTTCCGTCGCCATACCGGTGTCCCGTTCGTGCAGTACGTGAACCGGCTTCGGGTGAATCTCGCCTGCCAGTTGCTGATGTCGGGCGAATTGAGCATCACGGATATCTGCTATCAGGTCGGCTTCAACAATCTGTCCAACTTCAATCGCCAGTTTCTGGCGCTGAAGGGCATGTCGCCATCGCGATGGCGCGGGTATCATCAGCAACTCAATGCCGACAGCGCGGCGGAATCGCCTGATTTGCTTGCATCGGCCGACGCGCCTGCCTGAACGTCGCTATCTCGTTGAAGGGCCCGACGCGATGCAGTCATGCATCGTGCAGGACGATGCTTGCCGTTACGTTTGAGAAGTTCCGTTGCCAACAAGGGCGGTCGTCAAGCCTTTAACCATTCAGACAGGAGATAGTCGAGATAGTCGATGAATAAGCTTTCCAGAAATATGCTCGCTATCAGCGCCATCAGATTAGGTATCCTGATAGAAGTGGCGATTCCTGATGCCCGATCAGGCATCGCCACGCTACGAACAGCACGACTTTCCGGGCTTCAAAGCGGAAATGGGCAAGCTCTGTCCCGATTGCAAGGTGCTCTATCAGAACGCGAATGCCGACGTCGCGACACAACAGCAGCAATTCAATTCCGTGATCGCGCAAGGCGCGAAGGTCGTCGTGCTCGATCCGGTGGATTGGACGGCGGCGGCATCGCTGGTGCGTATGGCGCAAAGCCAGGACGTCAAGGTGATCGCCTACGACCGCCCGGTGCCGAGCACGCCGGCCGACTACTACGTCTCGTTCGATAGCGAAAGCATTGGCCACGCGATCGCGCAGTCGCTGGTGCAGAGTCTATATGCCGTGGTTTCGATTGCAAAGGCGGCTTGCCGCGCCGGGGCGCCGATCCGGATCACGTCTCCTCTCGCTTTTTTAATCGAAGGCGATTCGATGCCGCGCCGACACCGCGCGGCATTTTTTTTGCGTCACGAGCAGGCGTAACATGCCTGTTCGTCAGCACTTATTCAGTTCAGGCTCGAGACATGTCCAACACTCTTCCGTCCCGGTATCCAGGGCGATTTTCTGAATGCGCTCAGAAAAGAGGGCAAGCGCGTCGCCATCTATCTCGTCAACGGCATCAAGCTCACGGGACATATCCAGTCATTCGATACCTACATGCTTTCCGTCAATTCGACGACAGGCGCGCAGGTGATTTTCAAACACGCGATATCGACCATCTCGGAAGATCATGGGCCCGCCGGAAGGGCCGAATCAGCGCGAACCGCGTGGTGGTGGCGGTCGCGATCATCCGCCGCGCGCGCGTTAATTGAGGGGTTACTGCACGCTTACTGAACCGAGGATCAGTCCCGGCCGCGTGACGAGCCGCGCGCAGGCGGGCACGAGACACATCAGGGCCGCCAGAATCCAGAACGCGCTCGGCAATCCGATGGCCTTCGCAATGAAGCCCACACCCGCCAGGCCGGCGAGATGCCCGGTGTAACCCGTCGTCGTGATCGTCGTGACGGCGAGCGTGGACGGCATCGCGCGCTGCGAGCCCGCGCGGCGGAACAGCACCGGCACCACATTCGATGCGCCGAGCCCGATCAGCACGAAGCCGGCCATCGCCATCGGCGCGACGGGCGCGGTCAGCAGCACGACGAAGCCGAGTGTCGCGAACACCCCGCCCCAGAACATCATCGCGCGATCGCCGATGCGCGCGGTGAGCACATCGCCGCCAAAACGGCCTGTCGTCATCGCGATCGAAAAGAGCATGTAGCCGAGTCCACCCTGCGCGGCGCCGACCAGTCCCGTGCTGGTAATCAGCAGCGCACTCCAGTCGAGCAGGGCGCCTTCGACGAGAAAGGTGATTGCAGCCAACGCCGCCAGCACCAGGACGATGCCGCGCGGCATCGCGAACAGTGGACTGTCGTTCGCCTGCGCGGTCGCGATCAGCCGCGAGCGTGTCATTGCGATGACGGCGAGCATCAGCAGCGCGCACGGCAAGGTGCTGGCAAGCGTGCCGATGTGCAGTGAAAGCAGAAAGGTCATTACCGTCGAGCCGGCGAATCCGCCGACGCTGAACAACGCATGAAATCCCGACATCAGCGGCCGGCCTTCCGCGCGTTCGACTTCGACCGCGTGAATGTTCATCGTGACATCGAGCGAGCCGAGAAACACGCCGAACGCGAGCAACGCCATGCCGAGCGTGAGCGGCGTAGCGACGACGGTGAGCAGCGGCAGCACGACCGCCAGCCCCACGCCGCCGGCGACGATGATTGGCTTGCTGCTGTAGCGTGCGCTGGGCGTGCCCGTGGCGACCATCGAGATGACCGAACCCGTGGCCGATGCACAGCAACAGGAGCCCGAGCACGCCGTCATCGACGCCCAGCCGCGCTTTGGCGAAGGGCACGAGCGGCGCCCAGCACGCCACGCCGAACCCTGCGACGAAGAACGCGAGCCGCGTGGCGAGCCGCGCCGCGGGCAGGCCGCGCGTCGTCGTTTCATGCGATGGGGAAACGGATCGCGTGTTCATGGATGGGCAGTCTCCGTAGCCGTTACGACGGACGCGCCGGCTTTCGACACGGCGACATGCTCGGCACACGGCAAATCGTGTTCGACGACCACGCGGAAACATAAGGTTACGGAATTGAGCGGATGGAAACACGGCATGTGCACAGCGCGCCGGCGAGACTGCGCTGCGTTGACTAAAATGTTCGAAAGATCTTTGCGCGCACGATGCTATCTCGCGCGCTTCATGCATCTGAACGTTTCCTGAAATCGGCCGTCATGCAACACCTGAAATACTTCAGCGCTTATCCGAACACGCTTCAGGACAAAGTGCGTCGACTGATCGCTCAGCAACAACTGGGGGCGTATCTCGACGCACATTATCCGGAAAAACACGCGGTGCAATCCGACCGTGCGCTTTATGCGTACTGCGCTGATCTGAAGAATGAATTTCTGCGCGTCGCGTCCGCCATCGATAAAGTCTTTTACGACAGCAAGCTCGACATGCTGCGTCACGCGCTCGGCCTGCATACAGCCATTTCAGGCGTGCAGGGTGGCGTCTGAAAGCGAAGAAGGAAATTCGCATCGCTGTTCCGCGACACGGCGCCCGAGTTCCTTCGGATGATCGTCGTGCATGAACTCGCGCATCTGAAGGAAAGCGATCACAACAAGGCGTTTTATCGCCTGTGCGAACTGATGCAACCCGGATACCATCAGATCGAATTCGATCTGCGGCTGTATCTCACGCGTCGGGATCTGATCAAGACATCTTCAGTTTGAGACGCGTCATTCCGACCAGGCCAGCGCGGCCGCATAACCATCCGGTGCGGCAAGCGCGGCAACGGTGAAGGTGTCGTCGTACGAAAGCGCGTAGCGCTCGCTTTTGCGCGGCAGCACCGAGAAGGATTCCATCGTCAGCGCGCCCGCGCCCATGCCGGTGCCGTGCGCTTTCAACAGCGCTTCCTTTGCGGTCCAGCAGTCGAAGAACGCGGCGCGTTGTGCATGCTCGGGCAGCGTTTGCATCGTGCGGAGATCGGCTTCGCCCAGCACGACGGATTGCAGATCGCGCCACTTGAGCGTGACGCGCGCCTCTTCGATATCGATGCCGACCTTGCGTTGCATCGACAACGCGATGGTGCCGTGCGCGCCCGAATGCGACACGTTGAAATCCGGCGCATCGTCGACCGCGAGATAGGGCCTGCCGTGCGCGTCCTTGTCGATCACAAGATGCGCGTCATCTACATGCATCGCCAGCACGATACGCAACGCCGCGCGCACGGTGGCGAAGCGCGCGGCATCCGCGTGACGCAGAAAGCGCTTTGCACGCGCGAGTTCGTCGTCGTTCAGCACGCCGGCGCTTGCCACGTCCAGCGGCGCGACAAGATCGATGTCGATACGCCACGCGCGCACATCGGCGGGCGCGTGAGCCGGAAGCGGTAACGCCACGATATGAGGCGGAAAATCCTGCTGCATAAAAACGTCGGTCGAAAATCAGCTAGGCGCGTATTGTGCCTCGCCGTTGCCGAACGACCAGTTTTCCTTCTTCACTTCGACGAGGCTGATGAACACGTCTTCGCGCCGCAGCTTGAAACGTTCATGCCGGCCATCGGCGACGGCCTTGTAGAAGGCGCGTTTCTTCACGACATCGCGGCCTTCGTTGAGCGTGACCTGAATGACGATGCAATCGTCCGTGCGGTTGATGCCGAGATACGTGCGATCGACGATGAAATCCGTCGCGCCGCGCTCCGCGATGATCTGAAAGCGATCGTTCTCGGGCACGTCGAGCGTCGCGCGCATCGCGTCATACCCCACTTCGCCGATGGTCGCGCGATAGCTGTCGTCCTTTCCCTTCATCAAGTCGATTCGAACCAGCGGCATGGTGCTCTCCTGTTTCCTAACGATAATCCGGAGACGGCAGTAATCGGGGCAAGCCTCGATCGTCCACATGGACGATGGCATTCTGTTCGAAGGCGCGCATCAGCGCATTGGCCGTATCGCGCGTGACGTTGAGCACGAAAAGACTCGCTTCGGTTTCCCATTCGTGAGTCGGATCGAAGCACGCGCCCTTCAGCGCATGCAGTAGTCCGAGACCGCCGATATGTTTGATCAGCACGCGCTGACGCGTTTCGTTTTCCGCTGCCGACACACGCGGCCGAACGGATTGGACGCCGTGCCGCGCTCGTCGCACCGTGACGTCTCAGCAAGGCTGCAACGTCTTTATTGAGCGCATCAACGATCATATCGATGCAAGGCTCGCCACCGATGCGATACACCGCCGCGCGATATGCAGCGAGGGTCGCAGTGGGTAACGTGCGGGTAGGCGTGAGCGTGATCGGCTGACCGTGAGGCGTGCAGCACGCGGCTTCGTCCCATTCGATGCGACGCGTCTCAAGCGTCGCCGTATCCGTAGCCCTTCGCCGTGTAGATGCGTTCGAGCGCATCGAGCCAGTGAGCGTAGTGCGTGTCGCCGCGATCGGGATCGCCCGAGGCTTGCGCATCGCGGATCGCTTCGCTCAAACTCCGCGCCCATTCAGTCCAGGTGAACACGCCGCGCTCGTGCAACGCGAGCGTCATCGCGAATGCCTGTGCCTGCCACGGTGCGCTGAACACGGGGCCGTCGTCGTCGAAAGGCAAAAAATCGGGCACGCGGCCTGCAAGTCCCGCAAGTTCGATGTCATGCGCGCGCCGCCTCCAGATACGATTCCCAGCAATCAACGAAGATCGACGACGCGGTGGTGTCCGCCCGCGCCCTACAATTCCGCTGCATCGAAGCGGACCGTGTAGAGCCATTGCGGCTGCTCGCCCTGACCGAGCGCGTTCGAATCGGGAAAGACATGTGCGCCACACAACGCGACGATGGTTCCGAGCTTGCCGCGGCAATAACGCGGCAGACGCGTGTGCGTGGGCGGGTTCATCTCTTTCGCGCGAATCGTCTGGCCGATCGCGAAGCGCGCGGGTGCATCGCTTCCGCGCTCCGTCGG
>JAQFVJ010000190.1 GCA_029439525.1 Caballeronia sp. BR6202001591004 | reverse complement strand
CGGATTGGGTAAAACCCGTTGGGGCGTGGAGCGAACCATTTCGTGGCTTCACAACTTTCGCCAACTACGCATCCGCTTCGAACGGCTCGCCTTCATCCACGTGGCTTTCATGAAAATCGCTTGCTGCATCATATGCTGGCGACAATTGCGAACGTCATTTCGTTAACGACTCTGAGCACAAAAACCCCGGCAGCGATGCCGGGGTTTTTTATTGCCGAGTGATCCTGAAGTTCACTTCTGACGGCCGCCCTTCCAGCGACAACGTCACCCGCACCGCCTGGCTGTGGCTCACTACCTTTCCTCGCCTGATGACTGTCGTGCGCGCCGCGCGCAAGCGAATGGCTTCGATCGGATCGCGCGCATCGAGCACCATGTAATCCGCATGGCAGCCGACTTCGATGCCGTAACCCTCCAGCCCGAGAATGCGCGCGGGATTCTTGTCACCGAGTCGAAGCAGGCGCGCATCGCATCGACGCCCGTCATCTACGTATCCGAGCGCCCTTGCCGTGATGTTGATGAGCGGATTCGCAATGGCCGCGACGCTGGAATCGCGCATCAGCGGAATCAGCTTGCTGACGTAGTAGTTGTCCATCGAATATGCATCGAGGTGAGATGCGAACCGGTCACGAGTCCATGCAGGCCGAGGCGATGCGTTTCCGCCGCGAGCGTTTCGATATGACGCGACATCGGATCGTCCGATTCGTCGCAATGCATGTCGACGCGCAGGCCCTTTTCCGCCGCGAACTCGCACAGCAGTTTCACCGATGCCGCGCCGTCCGCCATCGTATGTTCGAAATGCGGAATGCCGCCGCCGACATCGACGCCCATCGCGATCGCGCGCTTGAGGTTTTCGAATGCGCCCGCGTTGCGCAACACGCCATCCTGCGGAAACGCGACGAGTTGAAGATCGATATACGGCTTCACGCGTCGCTTCACTTCGAGCAGCGCCTCGACCGCGAGCAGGCGTTCATCGCCGACGTGCGTGCGGATCGCCAGCAGCCCGCGCGCGACTGCCCAGTCGCAGTTTGCAGCGCGCGTTCGACGAGCGCTTCCTGCGTCAGCTCGGGCTTCAGTTCGCCCCATAGCACGATGCCTTCGAGCAGCGTGCCCGACATGTTCACGCGCGGCAGGCCGTAGGAAAGCGTCACGTCCATGTGGAAGTGCGCATCGACGAACGGCACGGTAAAGAGCAAGCCGTCCGCGTCGATTTCCTCGCGCGCGCTGGCGGCGAGATGCGGCTCGAGCGCAGCGATGCACCCGTCCTGCATGCCGATATCGACGAGTCCCGGCGTATCGGCGCGCGGTGAATGATGAGATCCATGGACGCCCCTCCGGCGTGAAGTCTTCGTCCGATTGTATCGCGACAGAAATGCCTGCGGTGTCGACTTCGAAGACGCGCTTTAAGACGCCCGGCGCGCGAGCTTGTCGAGCAGCATCGCTTTGACGCCGGGCCATTCGTCGTTGATGATCGAAAAGCGCACCGAGTTGCGCTTGCGCCCGTCCGGCATGATGGGCTCGTGCCGCACGATGCCTTCCTGTTTCGCGCCGATGCCGAGAATCGCCGCGCGCGATTTCTCGTTGAGCTCGTCGGTCCGTGAACTGCACGCGCACGCACTGCATGACGTCGAACGCATGCGCGAGTAGCAGCAATTTCGTTTCGGTATTGATGCCCGTGCGCTGCGTTGATTCCGCGAGCCAGGTATGGCCGATTTCCTGCTTGCGATTGACGCGATCGACTTTCCAGAAGCGCGTGCTGCCGGCCACGCGATCGTTCCGACAATCCACGATCACGAACGGCATGACCTGTGCCGGTTCGCGCGACCCGCGAGCGTCGTGTCGATATAACGTCCGATGGTGCCCGCGTGCTGCACGACCATGAAGGTCAGATTCCAGAGCTGGCCGTCGGCGGCGGCGCCGAGCAGCGCGGGCGCATCCTCGCGCTGCAAGGGACGAAGCATGACACGCTCGCCGGTCAGCGCCGGTTCGAGGTCGGCGGGGGTGGAGGATAGCGTATTCCAGATATTTTAAAGTGTCTCCTGCATGCCCGCCAATCGGTATCCGACGCCCGTTTCCGTGACGATATGCACGGGCTGCGCGGGATCGCTCTCCAGCTTCTGCCGCAAATGCCCCATGTACACGCGCCGGCACGCCGAAAGACTTGGTCAGGTAATCGTCAGCGCCGGCATCGAGCGCGGCGACTTTCGCGTCCTCCGTCGCGCGCGGCGACAGTACGATCACCGGCGTCTGCGTCCAGCTTCGCAACTCGCGAATCACGTCGAGTCCGTTGGCATCCGGCAGACCGAGATCCATCACGATCAGATCGGGCTTGCGCGTGGCGGTTTCGCGCAGGCCGGCCGCCGCCGACTCCGCTTCGATTGCACCGATGCCG
>JAQFVJ010000189.1 GCA_029439525.1 Caballeronia sp. BR6202001591004 | reverse complement strand
CCGTCGGCTGTTCGTAGACCGTCATGGAGCCGATGACGTAGGGCAGAATCACCTGCGCGGCGCCCGTCGAGTAGTCGCCGTTGTGGCCAAGAAAGCCGCCGTTCACCGTCTCGCGATGCAGGAGCCCCGAGGCGCTGTGCAGCTTGCCCACGCTCTTCCAGCCGATCGATCCACCGAAGATCGCGCTCGGGCCATGTGCCTTTCTCACGCGAGCGAGCTCGTTGGCGACCAAGTCGAGCACCTTGACCCAACTGACGCGCACGAAGTCATCCGTGCCGCGGCCGGCCGGATCGGCGCCCAGGCCATGCTCGAGCCATGCGCGTCTCACCATCGGATAGCGAATCCGCGTGGGCGAACTGACGACGTCGGCGACGCCCGACAACATCGGCAACGGACGCGGTTCTTTCTCCCGCGGACGAATGCCGGTGATGCGGCCATCTTGCACCTTGGCATAGAACGCGCCCCAGTGAGAGCCGGTCAGTATCTCTTTTTCACCGTCGGAGGAGGCGGCCTTCGCGGACAGACTCAACAGGGGCAACGCCGCCACCGCTCCAAACGCACCCGAGACGAGCGCCACCTTGATAAATAAAAACCGGCGCGACACGCTAGCATCCACGTTCGTTTCAACCTCTGCTGACATAGCATTCTCACTTTGTTGATTCATTGCGGCTTCCTGATGACGCAGCACTGCGCAAGACGTCGCGAGGCAAGGACGGCCGCGAGAAAATCAGCGACTGCCGCATAAAACCCGTGCGCGTCTTTTCCTTTGCAGTGGGCGATGAAGGCCGGCGTCCATCGGGACAGACGCGCGTGCATTTCGCCAGCGCCTTCGAGGTCCGAATTCTGCAGCCGGTTCGCCAGCAGGGCCAATTCGATCGACAGGTGGTTGGCGGACTCGCCGCTGCCTTGCGCTATCAACAATCCGTATTGGCCGAGCAGGGCATACATCGATGCGGCCGCGTGGCGTTCGGATGCCGCCGATGCCTCGTACGCGTCGGTGGCGTAGTCACTTTTATAATCATAAGGTCAGACGGTATCCGCCGGACGCGCGCCGCCGAACAGTTTGGTCCACGCGACGGACAGCTCGACGGCTTTCGCTTCGAGCGGCTCATCGCCCAGCGCGCGGCGCAACTCGCTGACGGCGTCCTGGCAATCCAGCTTTTCGGCAAGGACGTCGAACAGCAGGTCGTCGCCAGCGGACAGATCGAGAGCCAACCCGTCCACCGTGGGCGGCGAAAGCAGGACCGCGACGATCCAGTCCAGCGCCGCCGCGCCGAGGGCGGCCGCCTTGGTGCGCGGATGCCATGACAGCGTCATGCATGGCTTGGCCTCATGAACGGAGCCGCCGAGGTCCTGCGAGTGGTAACTGAAGCCAGGCGAGCAGGAGCCGGTACTGATCGCTGTCGAGCGCCGTGATGCGCTTCATGGCGTTGAGATTGTCGATCCACTGGTTCGCCAGGAAATGGTCTGGCTGGGGCAGTGCGTGGCAGGCTGCACAAGTCGCCGTAAACAAGTTCCCGGTTGTAGTACCAAAGCTGCTGGAGATCGTTGCTCAGGCCTTCGGACTTGACCCATACGTCGAGCGTGCCCTGGTACCAGTTCTCCTTGGTCGCGTCGGCGCGCACGGTTTTCGCGCGTTTCCAATTGTGCGGCCGCGGCCGGAGACAACGCCGCGACGAAGATGCGCTGCCCTTGCTGGGCATACAGCGCGCCTTCCGCGCCCTCTTGTTGCTATCCCTCGACGCGCACCTTGATGGCGTCCTTGTCACGCGACAGCACGGTCAGCCTGGCTGCGCCGAGCAGCTTGCCCTCCTCGGCGGATGCGCCGGGTCCGGGTGGCGTCAGCGAGAACGGCGTCGAGGGATCGCGTAAAGCGTGTCGGCGCTGACAATCTGGGCCTTGGTCGCACGAGAGCCGTCAGTCGCGACGCGCCCGACGAGGCGTCCTTCGCCGGCAGCATGACCACTTTCTCGGTCTGGTTGGGTTCGGGGACGCCGGGCTTGGGCGAGTCGACCGCCGGGAGCGATTTCAGATAGGTCGCCATCGCGAGTCAATCCTCGTCCGACAGTTGCGACGTGTTGGCGATCACTTCCTTCATGTCGTCGCCTGCCTTGATGCCGATCGGGCTGACGCCGTTTTTCAGATAGTTGGCGATTTCATTGACCGACCAGTAACCAATTCCTCTCTCATCGGGCGTGATGTTGGGGAAATATCCCTTGCCTTCCGGGTCGAGTCCGCCCGAGAAGCGCTTGCCGTCGACGATTGCGCCCATCGCGTTGCGCGGAGAATGGCACTTGGCGCAATGTGCGGGCCCTTCGACAAGGTAACGTCCGCGCAGCCACCGTTCGCTCTTTCCCCTGGCCTCAGGCAAGGGCTTGCCATCGACAAAGACCAGGCGCCGCAAGCCCACGCCGCGACGGATCGAATAGGGGAAGTTCAGTTCATGATCGCACACCTTGCCCGTGATCATCGGCAAAGTCTTGATGTACGCGAACATGTCACGCAGATCGTCGGCGCTCATGCGCTAATACGACGTGTAGGGCAACGCCGGGTAGAGCGTATCGCCATGTGGCGACACACCTTCACGCATCGCGCGAATGAATTGTTCCGTCGTCCAGGCGCCATGCCATCGTTCTGATCCGGCGATATTCGGCACATGAAACGTCCCGAACTTGGCCTTGAGCCGGCGACCGCCGCCCAGATTCATCTCGCCTTGCCTGGAAGTGGGAGACGTGTGACAGGTTGCGCAGTCGCCCGCGATGAACGGTGTCTTTCCGTTTGTGCGGTCAGGGTGGGTGCCCGTCACCTGATCGCGTAACGGATGGGTCAGATCCCACATGAAAGGCGCAGTCAGCACGAGAAACAGCGCGATGCCGCCGACGAGAATGGCTGTGGTGATCAAGAGTGGTTTTTTCATCGCCGTCCAGTCTTCATCATTGCATGTTTAAAGATTTTCGAAACTGAATGACTTAGCAAATATGTGTCGTATAACATAATAAAATGGGGATGATTGATTCCATTTGAGGCGGAAATTAAGAGCTAGGCAGGCTGAAGGGAGGCCGCGGGCATATTGAGCCGCGAAGATTCGCCGGAGGGGAACACCGTTCGACACGATGCGGCGACCGAGCTAATCGGATACGCCTGCACGTCCAGCGTAAGTCTGCTGCCGATCGAAGGAGAAGAACCGGAGCTTCTTGAGACAGTGGTAGGAGTTGTTGCTTGTCCGGCTCCATTTCGCCAGAACGACTCCTGCATGGGTAGCTTGAAGACCCAACAGGTAACCGCTACGGCTCGAACTCTCTCTCGAGAGGCGAATACGTCGCGGAATCCCACTATATATAATTCGATGGTTATAAGCAGCTAGAAGGCAGATTGTCGCTGTTGTCTTGACGTCAAAAATCTGATGCTGCGCTGACCAGGGCGAACCTGGCCGCGCAACTTGTCCCAATGTTTCGGTTCAGTCCTACTCCACTGCCTTCATCATCTCCTCCACCACTTTCTTGGCATCCCCAAACACCATCATCGTCTTGTCCATATAGAACAGCTCGTTATCCAGGCCGGCATAACCCGCCGCCATCGACCGCTTGTTCACGATGATGGTCCTTGCCTTATACGCCTCCAGAATCGGCATCCCGGCAATCGGCGACTTCGGATCCGTTTTGGCAGCAGGATTCACGACATCGTTGGCGCCGAGCACGAGAACCACATCCGTCTGCCCGAACTCGCTGTTGATGTCCCCCATCTCCTGCACCATCTCATACGGCACTTCGGCTTCCGCGAGCAGCACGTTCATGTGCCCCGGCATGCGTCCCGCGACCGGATGAATCGCATACCGCACGTCGATGCCTTTCTCCACCAGCTTGTCGGTCAGTTCCTTCAGCGCGTGCTGCGCGCGTGCGACCGCAAGCCCATAACCTGGCACGATCACCACGCTCTCCGCGTTGCCGAGCATGAACGCGGCATCATCGGCGGGACCGGATTTGACCGGCCGCTGCTCCTGCGCGCCGCCCGCCGCGCCCGCCTCGCCGCCGAAGCCGCCCAGAATCACGTTGAAGAACGACCGGTTCATCGCGCGGCACATGATGTACGACAGAATCGCGCCGGACGAACCCACCAGCGAACCCGCGATGATCAGCATCGGGTTATTCAGCGAGAAGCCGATGCCGGCCGCCGCCCAGCCCGAGTACGAGTTGAGCATCGACACGACCACCGGCATGTCCGCGCCACCGATCGGGATGATGATCAGCACGCCCAGCGCGAACGCGATCAGCGTCATGATGATGAACGGCAGCCACGACTCGGTGAGCATGAAGATCACGCCGAAACCGATTATCGCCACAGCCAGCAACAGGTTGATCAGATGCTGTCCCGAATACATGACCGGCGCACCCTGAAGCAGCCGGAACTTGTACTTCCCCGACAGCTTGCCGAACGCGATGACCGATCCGGAAAACGTGATCGCGCCGACGAAGGTGCCGATGAACAGCTCGACCCGATTGCCGTACGGAATCGGCTCGCCGGGCGCGGCCAGCCCGAACGCCGACGGCTCCGCCACCACGCCGTACGCGATGCACACCGCCGCGAGACCGATCAGCGAGTGCATGGCGGCGACGAGTTCCGGCATCTTAGTCATCTCGACTTTCGCGGCAATATACGCGCCCGCGCCGCCGCCGACGATCAGCGCCACGAACAGTAGCGACAGCCCGAGCGCGAGGTTCGCTTCAAGATACGCGGCCTGTTTCACGATCAGCGCGAGCGTCGTGAGGATGGCGATCGCCATGCCGGCCATGCCAAACGTGTTGCCGATACGCGCGGTCTTCGGATTGGACAAGCCCTTGAGCGCCTGGATGAAGCACACCGAAGCGATCAGATACAGGAGAGTGACGACGCTTATGCTCATTTACGCGCCCTCCTTGTGGGTGATTTTCCTGGTCGGCTCCTTCTTCTTGAACATCTCCAGCATTCGCCGCGTGACGAGAAAGCCGCCGAACACGTTCACCGCCGCGAGCAGTACCGCGAGCGTGCCGAAGAACTTGCCCGCCGCGCCGACCGTCAGCCCGACGGCCAGCATCGCGCCGACGATGACGATCGCCGAGATCGCGTTCGTCACGGCCATCAGTGGCGTGTGCAGCGCCGGCGTGACGTTCCAGACGACATGATAGCCGACGTAGATCGCCAGCACGAAGATGATGAGGCTGATCACCGTGTGATTGATGACGTCCATGTTCGTCTCCGTGTCGTCGTCAGGCGCTCGCGCGGGCGAGTTGTGCGTCGCGGCACTGAAGCGTGGCCGCGACGATGTCGTCCGCGAGATCGATGTTGAGCGTGCCTTCCTTGGTTAGAATCAGCTTCAGGAAGTCGAGCAGGTTGCGCGCGTAGAGCGCCGACGCATCGGCGGCGACCATCGGCGCGAGATTCGTGTGACCGACGATGTGCACGTCGTACTTCATCACGACCCGGTCGACTTCCGTGAGCGGGCAGTTGCCGCCCTTCCTGCCTTCGAACTCGGGGCCGCGTCCCGCCGCGAGATCGACGATCACCGAGCCGGGCTTCATGTGCTTGACCGTTTCGACGAAAATCAGCGTCGGCGCGGGGCGGCCCGGAATCAGTGCAGTCGAGATGACGATGTCCGCAGCCTTCGCGCGTTCGTGGATCTGCGCCGATTGCCGCGCCAGCCAGCTCGGCGGCATCGGCCGCGCGTAGCCGCCGACGCCTTCCGCGGCCTCGCGCTCCTCGTCGGTTTCGAAGGGCACGTCGACGAACTTCGCGCCGAGCGATTCGATCTGCTCCTTTACAGCCGGCCGCACGTCCGACGCTTCGACCACCGCGCCCAGCCGCTTGGCCGTCGCGATCGCCTGAAGGCCCGCGACGCCCGCGCCGAGCACCAACACGCGCGCGGCTTTCACGGTGCCGGCGGCGGTCATCAGCATCGGCATGAAGCGCTGGTAGTACTGGCAGGCTATCAGCACGGCCTTGTAGCCGGCGATGTTCGCCTGCGACGACAACACGTCGAGACTCTGCGCGCGCGTGATGCGCGGCGCGGCTTCGAGCGCGAACGCCGTCACATTCGCCGAGGCGAGCCGCGCGGTGTTGTCCTTATTGAAGGGATCGAGCATGCCGATGAGCACGGCGCCCGGCTTGAACATGCCGACTTCGCTTTCCGTCGGCGACTGGACCTTGAGGACGATCTCCGCGCCGAACGCCATCGCTGCATCGACGATATCGGCGCCGGCGGACGCATACGTCTCGTCGATATAACTCGCCGGCAAACCCGCGCCGCTCTGCACCGTGACCCGGTGCCCTTGCGTGACGAGCTTCTTGACCGTTTCGGGCGTGGCGGCGACGCGCGCCTCGTTCGCCCGCGTCTCGGCAGACACTCCGATATGCATCTCTAATCCTCCTGTCTTTATTGCCGCCGCACGTAGGGGTGCGCGCGGGTTGGCTTAGAATCCTTAACAAAATGAAGAAAGGGCTGTTAACCCGCGATGAATGCTGTTAACCTGCTCATTGTTTCGACGACGAAAGGGACATGGCTAACCTATACTCGACGA
>JAQFVJ010000188.1 GCA_029439525.1 Caballeronia sp. BR6202001591004 | reverse complement strand
TCTCGACGTCGATGCTCAGAACCACGGCTTCGACTTCGTCGCCCTTCTTGTACTTGCGGACGGCTTCTTCGCCTGTTTCCGACCACGCCAGGTCCGACAGGTGAACTAGACCGTCGATGCCGCCGGGTAGACCGATGAACACGCCGAAGTCGGTAATCGACTTGATGGCGCCGCTGATCTTGTCGCCCTTTTTGAAGTTGCGGCTGAAGTCATCCCACGGATTCGGCTTGCACTGCTTCATGCCAAGGGAGATACGGCGGCGGTCTTCGTCGATTTCGAGAACCATGACTTCGACTTCGTCGCCCAGCTGAACAACCTTCGACGGCGCGACGTTCTTGTTGGTCCAGTCCATTTCCGACACGTGGACGAGGCCTTCGATGCCCGATTCCACTTCGACGAATGCGCCGTAGTCGGTGATGTTGGTGACCTTACCGAACAGGCGCGTGCCCGACGGATACCGACGCGAGATGCCTTCCCACGGATCGTTGCCCAGTTGCTTGGTGCCGAGCGAAACGCGGTTCTTTTCCTGGTCGAACTTGAGGATCTTGGCGGTGACTTCCTGGCCAACCGACAGGACTTCCGACGGGTGACGCACGCGACGCCATGCGATGTCGGTGATGTGCAGCAGGCCGTCGATGCCGCCGAGGTCCACGAACGCACCGTAGTCGGTGATGTTCTTGACCACGCCTTCGACGATCGCGCTTTCCTTCAGCGTTTCGAGCAGCTTTGCGCGCTCTTCGCCCTGCGTCGCTTCGATCACCGAGCGGCGCGACAGCACCACGTTGTTACGCTTGCGGTCGAGCTTGATGACGCGGAATTCAAGGGTCTTGCCTTCGTACGGCGTCGTGTCCTTGACCGGACGCGTGTCGACGAGCGAACCCGGCAGGAACGCGCGGATGCCGTTGACCATGACGGTCATGCCGCCCTTGACCTTGCCCGTGATCGTGCCGGTCACGAGTTCGTTGTTGTCCAGCGCCTTTTCCAGCGACAGCCACGAAGCCAGACGCTTCGCCTTATCGCGCGACAGGATGGTGTCGCCATAGCCGTTTTCCAGCGCGTCAATCGCGACGGAAACGAAGTCGCCCGCCTGCACTTCCACTTCACCCGCGTCGTTCAGGAATTCTTCGAGCGGAATGTAGGCTTCGGACTTGAGACCAGCGTTGACGACCACGAAGTTGTGGTCGACGCGCATGACTTCGGCGGAGATCACTTCGCCTGCGCGCATGTCCTGCTTGGTGAGCGACTCTTCGAACAGAGCCGCGAAAGATTCGGTATTCGGGGTGGAGGTTTGCAAGTCGGACATAAAAATCGATATTTGCACGGTCTGGCGCGTGGCCCGGAATTGAGCCTGTGAAGCGTCAAACAAACAGTACAGGTTAAAGGTTTAATAACACACGCTCCGCTTTCGACGGAGCATCTACTTCAGCTACGAGATTTTCAACTACACACATCAACTACGCGCGGATCTCGCTGAACCAGCCAATGATCTGCTTGACCGTTTGATCGATCGAAAGAGCGGAGGTGTCCAGCGTCTTCGCGTCCGCCGCAGGCTTGAGCGGTGTGGCGGCCCGATTCATGTCCCGTGCGTCGCGCTCGTGCAAATCTCGCAGCAAATTATTCATATTAGCAGAAAAACCTTTCTGCATCAATTGTTTATGCCGTCTGGCCGCACGTGCCTCGACGCTGGCGGTCAGAAATACCTTCAGCGGCGCGTCAGGGAAGATCACGGTGCCCATGTCGCGGCCGTCGGCGACCAGGCCGGGACGCTTGCGGAACGCCCGTTGGCGGGCGACGAGCGCGTGTCGCACTTCCGTATGGACGGCGATGGCGGAAGCGCGATTGCCCACTTCCTCGGCACGGATTTCGGTCGAAACATCGAGCCCGTCAAGCTGCGCGCAGCCTTCGCGGAACGTGATATGGAGCGCCTGGACGAGCTTTGCAAGGCCCGGCGCGTCGTCGATCTCGCTGCTGTAGCGGATGCTGGCCAGCGCGGCGAGCCGGTAGAGCGCGCCGCTGTCGAGCAGATGGAAGCCGAGGGTAGTCGCGACGAGCGCCGCGACCGTGCCCTTGCCCGATGCTGTCGGCCCGTCGATGGCGATCACAGGAGTAAGGTCGAATGGACGGGTCGGTTTCATTGAGTCTGGCCGTTCTGGCCCGTTATTGCTGTCATTGAAGTCGAAAGAATTGCGTTTCACGATAACATCGCGCCGGTTACGCCTTGACGAGCGTCGCGAAGCGATCGAAATAGTTGGGGAAAGTCTTGTTCACGCATTTCGGATCGTTGATACGCACCGGCACGCCACCCAGAATCACGAGCGAAAAGCACATCGCCATGCGGTGATCGTCGTAGGTATCGATGGCCGCGTTCGGCGTAAGCTTCGCCGGCGGCGTGACGACGAGGTAATCCGCACCCTCTTCCACCGTCGCGCCGACCTTGCGCAACTCGGTCGCCATCGCGGCGATGCGGTCGGTTTCCTTCACGCGCCAGCTCGCGATGTTGCGCAGCGTCGTCGTGCCGCTGGCGAACAGCGCGGCCACCGCGATGGTCATCGCGGCATCGGGAATGAGGTTGGAGTCCATGTCGATGGGCATCAGCTTGCCGTCGTCCGATTCGACGCCGCGCACTTCCATCCAGTCCTCATCCATCATGACGTTCACGCCCATCTGATTGAGCGCGTCGGCGAAACCGACATCGCCCTGGATGCTCGCGCGCCCGACGCCTTCCACGCGCACCGGACCATGACCGATCGCGCCCGCCGCGAGGAAATACGACGCGGACGACGCATCGTCTTCCACCATGATCGAACCGGGCGACTGGTAACGCGCGTCGGCGGCGACCGTGAAGCGCACCCAGCCGTCGCGCTCGACCGTGACGCCGAAGCGTTTCATCAGACGGATGGTGATCTCGATGTACGGCTTCGAGATCAGTTCGCCCTCGACTTCGACCGTGACCGGGCCGCTGCGGCCTTCGATCACCGGCAGGCTCATCAGGAGCGCGGTCAGGAACTGGCTCGACACATCGCCGCGCACGCGGATAGGCTTGTCGATTGCGATCTTCGCGGGATGAATCTTGAGCGGCGGAAAGCCGTCATTGAGTTCGTAATCGATCGCCGCGCCGATCTGGCGCAGGCCGTCGACGAGATCGCCTATCGGCCGCTCGTGCATGCGCGGCACGCCGTGCACGCGATATTCGCCGCCGTTCACCGCGAGCCCCGCCGTCAGCGGACGCACCGCCGTGCCCGCGTTGCCGAGAAACAGTTCCGCCGACTTCGACGGAAACGCGCCGCCCGTGCCGCCGACCACGACGCGCTCGCCATCCTCACGCACTGCCACGCCGATATTCCTGAGCGCGGCGATCATCACGCGCGTGTCGTCGGAATCGAGCAAATTGGTGATCGACGTTTCGCCGTTTGACAGCGCCGCGAGCAGCAGCACGCGGTTCGAGATGCTCTTCGAGCCGGGCAGCCGCACCGTGCCGGATGCGCGAGCGAAGGGTACGAGATCGAGATGTTCCATAGTGTGTCCTGATTTCGCGGCGCAATCGTCCGCTGCGTCGGCGGGCTTGATGGTGCCGCGTTCCTGCCATTCCGTCCGGGCGACGAGCGCGCGAAGGCCGCTTCGAGCGCAGCGCCGTCGGATGCATCGATGGCCGCACGGAAGCGCGCGAGGACGTCCGTATAAGCATCGAGTTCCGCGAGCAACGCCGCGCGATTCGCGACACAGATGTCGCGCCACATTTCCGGGCTCGACGCCGCGATGCGCGTGAAATCGCGGAAGCCGCCCGCCGCGAACGAGAACTTCAGCTCGGCGTCGGGCGAATCGAGAATCTGATCGACGAGCGCGAACGACAGCACGTGCGGCAAATGACTCACCGACGCGAACACGCGATCGTGCTGCGCCTCGCTCATCTGACGCCCGCACGCGCCGGTCGCGCGCCACATCGACGCGATGCGCTCAAGGTCGTCCGCCGCGTTTTCCGGCAGCGGGCAGAGCACAACATTGCGCTCGACATAAAGCTCGGGTAAGGTTGCGTCGGCGCCGCTCGACTCGCGTCCGGCAATCGGATGCCCCGGCACGAACTGCGCGATGCGCACCCCGAGCGCCTTCCTCGCGGCCGCGACGACATCGCCCTTCGTGCTGCCGGCATCCGTGACGGTGGTCCGCGCGTCGAGCAGCGGCGCGATGCGCGCGAGCAACGGCACGGTTTGCGCGACGGGCGCGGCAAGCGCACGATGTCCGCGCCGTGCAGCGTGCGGGCGAGCGAGGCGTCGTCGTCGAGCGAGGCGGCTTCGTCGATCACGCCGAGCTCGAGCGCGCGCTCGACTGACGCCGCTGCTCGCCCGCCGCCGACGATGCGATCCGCCGATCAGGCCGACGCCGAAAATCACCAGTTTATTGAAAGAGAACGCACCCACGAGACATCGATAAAAACGTGTCGTCGGACGCGGGTGAAACGAAACCGCCACGTACGCGCGCAACGGCCAGAATCGACATTCAGCGCGAGCGCGGATACGAGCCGAGAATCCTCAGAAGCGCGGCCTTGCGCCCGAGATCGTCTAGCGCGGCGGCAACCGGATGCATCGTCGCGATGGCCTTCGATGTCGATATAGAAATAATACTTCCACGTGCCCGAGCGCGCCGGCCGCGACTCGAACCGCATTATCGAGACGCCGTGCTTCGCGAGCGATTCGAGCAGCTTGAACATCGCGCCGGATTCGTTCGTCACCGTGACGATGAGCGAGGTCTGATCGAAACCGCTCCGCCCGGTCGGCTGCCTGCCGACGATCACGAATCGCGTGCGGTTGTGCGGATCGTCCTGAATCAGCGAGTACACGACGCCCAGGCCGTAGTACGTCGCAGCGCGGTCGCCGGCGACGCGGCGACGGTCGGATCTTCGACGGCCATGCGCGCCGCCTGCGCGTTGCTCGACACGGCCTGCCGTTCCAGATGCGGCGCGT
>JAQFVJ010000187.1 GCA_029439525.1 Caballeronia sp. BR6202001591004 | reverse complement strand
GGTCACAGTCAAACCTGACAGCGAGCCGGGGCTCGCGTCGACATCGGCGGCGGGATCGTCCGTTGCGGCGGCGACGGTGGCGGCGCAGCCGGTGGCAGTGGCCGTGGCGCCGGTCGTGGCCACGCCAGTCGCGTCGCAGCCTGCCGCGTTGCCACCGCCAGTGGCGGTCCCCGTGAAGCCGGTTGCGGCATCGGCGAACTCGGGCACGGTCGCCGACAAGACCACGAATGACGTATCGGTTGCTCGCGTGTAGTCGAGCGAGCGCCTCAGTCAATGAATGGCTTCGAGCAAGCAGACTGTGAAGCAGGCCACGAAGCACATCGCCAAGCACGCATCGCGCGCAGCAGCCGAACGTCCCGCCTATGCGCCGAAGCACCGCACATCCACCGGCTACGCCTCGGTCAGCAATTCAGTCAGCACGACGACAGGCCGCACGACGAGCGCGCGCAAGTCCGACTCCGCGCCAATCACGAGCATTGCACACGGTGCCTCAGCTCGTCCGGCATCGGCCGTATCGCGTGCCTCCCGCGCCGGCGATTCGCTCGACACCCGCGCTCGCTCTACGAGATGCTCCAGCATTCACTGACACTCGATAACAACGTCAGCGCCAGCGCGTCGGGTAGCGCTGAAGCGCGCGCATCGCAGGCATTTGCGCAATGAGAGATTTGACCGGAGAGACCCACCCGGCCAGCGATGTATCGCGCGACGGCCACACGCCCCCCCAACTTTTTCGGCACGACGCCAATATGAAGCATTCACGTTTTTTCCGTTCCGCAACCTTCGTCGTTGCGCGCGCCGTGCTCGCCGTGTGCGGCGAATTCGCGCCCTTCGCCGATGCGCTGGCCGGCTCCAAGCTCGCCGCTGTCACCGCACCAGCGTCCACATCTGCTCCGCAGACGCAGCCCGCGCCGCTCTCCGCGGACGACCGTTCCGATGTCAGGCCCAACGGCTCGGCGCCGGTCTCGGGCAACATCACCGAGTTGCAGGATCTGATCAAGAACGGCGCGCGTCTCTACTCCCTGGCGCGCGAGATAGTGTACTACGCGTCGCGCTGTCGCAGGACACGCAATTGTGGCGCGTCGTCAAGCGCAAGACGACATGCGCGCAGATTCGATCTACGCGCAGTTCTCGCGCAAGAGTTTCGATCTCGCCGATGGCGAAATCCGTCGCACGCGTCTGCAGGCGAAGACTGAACTGCTCGATCGCGTGATCGCGGTATCGGCGAATTGCGCGAACCGGCTGTCCGCCGATCTCATACTCGCGCAGCAACAGGACACGCAGGTATCGGAACGTCAGCAAAAGCTACAGGCGGAATCGATGGCGTTTCAGTCCGGCAAGGCCGAGGCCGAGCGCAAGCTGCGCGCATTGCAGATGCAGGTCGAACAGCTTCAGTGTCAGAGCGAAATGGGGCTGACACCGGCCACGCGCTAACACAATCACGTTCGACGTGCACACAAACAAACGCCCACTTCTCACGAAGCGGGCGTTTCCCGTTTGTCTTTTTGGCATTTGCCGAAACGCGAGCAGAAACTAGAATCGCGTCTCGCGGCGCCACGCGCAGGAAGGTATCGAGCCACGGCGTGCAGTCAAGCAGCCCCGCGCCGCCTGCGCGATGAAACTCCGGATGCCATTGCACGCCGACGACGAATGGCGCCTTCCGGTAACGCACCGCCTCGATGATGCCATCCTCCGCCGACAGCCTCGATGTTCAGATCGCGCCCGACCGTGCGCACGGCCTGATGGTGAATCGAGTTGACGACCGCATCGCGCTGCTGCGGGAACATGTTGGCGAGTGTGGAGCCATCGGGGAAACGGATCGCGTGACGATGCTGGTCGTATTGCTCGTTGACGTGAATGCCCGCCGTCGGCACATCGGCGGCGCCGTAGAGCGTGCCGCCGAACGCGACGTTGATGGACTGACAGCCGCGGCACACGCCGAGCACCGGTGCCCTTCGTGCAGCAGTTCCAGCTCGTATATATCGCGCACGCGGTCGCCCTGCCATTGGGGACGCGTCATGACTTCCTCGTAGGACTGCGGCGAGACATCCGCGCCGCCTTGCAGGAGCAGGCCGTCGAGATGCTTCGCGTAGTCGCGCAGGCGGATGTTGCTCGTGTGCAGCATACCCTGATGGCCGACCGTCGGAATCGTGAAGACGAGCACATCCCGCGACATGACCCAGTGGACTCCTCGAGATATTGCAGCGTCTTGCAGTGCAGCTTTGGCGCCCGGTTCCGGATGGAAGATGCGCGCCGACACGCCGATGCACAGGGTCATGCGCTGCCCCGCGCGATCGAAAATCTGCCGCGCGCGCCGCGATCACGCGCCCGAAAGTCGACCACGCCAAATCCGACTGCCGCAGATACGCGGGCTACGGTGGCGCTTCGGACGACGGCAAGGGCGACGCATTCAGCGCATTGAAGTCCGGCGCGGCGGTAAATTCTGGTGGCAAGCCGACACGCGGCGGCAACACGGTTGCGCGCGCGGCGCAGATCAGCGCATTCGTCTTCGGTCGCGGCTTCAAGATTGTGCGCGAGGCTCGACCTCGATTCCGGCGACGGCGCCGGTTTGGCGCGCACCGCGACTTCCGCGCGGCGGTCGCCTTCGCGGCGGCGGCGCGTGCTTCGTCGCGCTGCGCCTGAGCGCGATCGACCGATTCGACATTCGATGCGCTGGAAGGCGCGTCCGTCGATGCGCGCTCGGCAGCGCTCGCCTTCGGCCCCGGCACCGATGCCTGCGCGGCGGTTTCGGGATCGGCGGTCGTCGGATTCGCAGTGGGATTGGCCGCAGGCCGTTTCGGCGCGCCGTCCCGCGAAACACCGGCGGAGGAGGAATCCGCGCCGCTGCGGCGGGCGTCGCCGGTAGCCGCGTTGTTTGACGTGTTGGACGTAGTGGTCTTGGCGTCGTTGAACGTGTTGTTCTCGCTCAATCCGTTTTCAGACGCGCATGCGCCGTGGGACGATTGGACACACCCCGATTATCCGCCGGATCGCCGGAATCGGGCAAACCACTACACATTTGCTCACATCAGGCGACATCCTGTAATAACGTCAATGATGATCGGGCGGTTCCTCCAGCCGCGTATCGTCGAAGGTCTCGCGCAGCGAGATCTGCAGCGTCGCGTGGATTTTCACGCACCAGCGCCACAGCACCGTCAGCAGCAGCGCCGCGCATAGCAGCACGGCCACCATCAGACCGGATGGCGGGAGAATCCCGCCCGACAGCGCCGCCACCAGCAGAAACACGCCGAACATCGCGACGATCGGAATCAGCCCCGACACCGTCGAGCAGATCGCGCGCGTGACCCGCCTTCGCCGGCTGCACGCTCACTTCGGCAAGCAGCAAGGCGAGCGATTCCAGCTTGCGATACACCGCGACCAGAAACGGCAGCGCGACGATCAGCGCTGCGCCCCACAGAAACACCCGCTGCGCGTTGTCGGTGTCGAACCAGCGCGCGAGATATGCCGATGCGAACGGCGCCGGAATACGACGCGCCGAGAAACATCGCCGCGACGAGCGCGAGATTCACCGCGATCTGCAGCACGCGCCTGCTCATCGAAAAGAGCGTCGGGCCGCCATTCGCGGGCGTCAGATTCGCGAGTCACTAATAGGGCTGAAGGTGTTCGCGAGCGGCGCGGGCATCGCGCGCGCGGCGCAGGGTGATCGGATCGGCGGCGCGGGTCAGATACGGCGTGAACAGCGTCGTCAGCGCGGACACGGCGACCGCGATCGGATAGAGAAAGCCGCTGGTCACCTTCAGCGACAACCCGAGCGACGCGATGATGAACAAAGAACTCGCCGATCTGCGCGACGCTCATGTCGACGCGCATCGACGTGCGACCGTCCTTGCCCGCGAGGAAGGTGCCGAGCCCGTACGACACGATCTTGCCGAACACGACCGCGATCGTGATGACGGCGATCGGCCACGCGTAATCGACGAGCACGGCCGGATTGAGCAGCAGGCCGATGGTGACGAAGAAGATCGCCGAGAACATGTCGCGCACCGGCGCGATCAGATGCTCGATGCACGCGAGGTTCTTCGACTCCGCCATGATCGCGCCGATCAGGAACGCGCCGAGCGCGATCGAATAATCGAGCTTCACGACCAGCAGGCAAAAGCCGAAGCAAAAGCCCAGCACGGTGACGAGCAGCATTTCGTCGCGGCCCGAGCGCGCGCGGCACGATCAGAATGCCAGACCCCAGCGACACGGTCATGAACAGCAGCTTGCCGAGCGTCACCGCCGCGACGCCCGCGCTCACCGAACCCATCTGCGCGATGCCGGACAACAGCACGAGCATCGCGCCGAGAAAGAGCGAGTCCATCGCGTTCCAGCCGAACCAGCGGCCGATCTCATAGCTGATCCAGATCATCAGCACGATCTCGGAAAGTGCCGCGACGAACGCCATCGCGCCCACCTTGAACAGCTTGCGCAGACTGAATTCGAGCCCGAGCGAGAACCTTAGAAACACGACGCCGAGTTCGCCCTGCGTCTGAATGGTCGCTTCGTCGTGAATGAAATTGAACGGCGGCGGTCCGATGATGACGTCCGCGACAATATAGCCCAACACGACCGGCTGCCGCATGCGGTGAAACAGAACCGAACCGGCACGACGCCCGCGAGAGCCATGATCACCGCGAGATCCTGGATGAAGCTGATCGCGTGATGCATTAATCGATTCATTACAAAAACATAACGGTATAAGCGATGTTACCGCATCGCAGGGAATTTCCTGCGCTCAGGCAAGCGTTTTGTGGAAAGAACTGTGGAGGGCACGCATGGCGACGGCGCATGCATGCCCGGAGACAAACGGTGGAAACCGAGTGCCCGCGCGAACGGTGGGCGTGTGAAGTGCCGAAGCGTTTAGACGGCTGCTTCGTTCTCTTCGTCGGTGCGGATGCGGATCACGCGTTCGATATCGGCGACGAAAATCTTGCCGTCGCCGATCTTACCGGTGCGCGCGGCGCCGATGATCGCATCGATGACCTGATCGGTTTGATGGTTGGCGACGACGACTTCGATCTTCACCTTCGGCAGGAAATCGACGACGTACTCTGCACCACGATAGAGCTCCGTATGTCCTTTCTGGCGGCCGAAGCCTTTCACTTCCGTGACCGTCAGGCCCGTGAGGCCCACTTCGGCGAGCGCTTCGCGCACTTCGTCGAGCTCGAACGGTTTGATGATGGCGGTGATGCGTTTCATGGCGGGCCTCTTCGGATATCAGGTGTTCAAAAAGGTGTCGTCACGCGCGCGTGACAGATGATTTCGATTCTAGCCGCGTTTCATCGCGCCAGCGGTTCGGTAAACCGCGCGGTCATTCGCTTTCCGGGACGCGCTCCAGTCGCCGCACGACGACAGCGATCCGCCCGAGCCGACCTTCGGTGCATTCGGGATGCACGAGCGCTTGAACTGGCTGGTGCGGAAGAAACGGTCCAGAAAGATGCGCAGATTGCGACGGATGTCCGCGAGCGTGTACTGATTGCGCGCAACGTTCGGGCCTTCCGGCCACGCGCCCTGCTCGCGGTCGCGCCATGCGTGCAGTTCGAGAAACGCGACCTTCGACGGTGCAAAGCCGAAGCGCAGCGTGTGTAGTACATGTTGAAGTCCTGCAATTCGTACGGCCCGATGGTGCTCTCCGTCTTCTGCTCGACCGCGCCGTCCTTGTCGGGAATCAGCTCCGGGCTGATATCGGTGCTCAGAATGTTTTCGAGCACGCCGGTGCTGGCATCGCCGATCTGCCCCGACTCCGCGACCCAGCGCACCAGATGGATGGGTGATGAGCGTCTTCGGCACGCTGGCGTTCACGTTGTAGTGCGACATGTGATCGCCGACGCCGTACGTGCACCAGCCGAGCGCAAGCTCGCTCAGATCGCCGGTGCCAATGACGATCGCGTTATTGAAGTTGGCCAAGCGAAACAGATGACTCGTGCGCTCGCCGGCCTGCACGTTCTCGTAGGTGATGTCGTATTGCTCACTGCCGGTGCTATGCGGATGGCCTATGTCGGACAGCATCTGCACACAACTGGGGCGAATGTCGATTTCCTGCGCGGTGCAGCCGATCACTTCCATCAGCTCTCGCGCCTGCTTGAGCGTGCGATCGCTGGTCGCGAAGCCGGGCATGGTGTACGCGAAGATATTGGAGCGCGGCAACCCGAGCGTGTCCATCGCTTTCGCGCACACCAGCAGCGCATGCGTCGAATCCAGACCGCCCGACACGCCGATCACCACCTTGTCGAACGCCGTCAATTGCAGCCATTGCAACAACGCCTGCACCTGAATGTTGTAGACTTCGTTGCAGCGCTCGTCGCGGCACGCGGGATCGGACGGCACATAGGGGAAGCGTTCCGACGCGGCGTTCGAGCGGCAGCTTCTTGTCCTTGGGCAGCGTGACGGGGAATTCGATCACCGTGAAGGCGGTCACTTTGTCCGCGTGACGTTGCGTCGAACGGCCGAAAGTTGTTTGCCGCATACGTTCGCGCGACAGGCGTTCGAGATCGATATCCGCAAAGATGACATGCGGCTCGCCCGAAAAGCGCGCGGATTCCGCGAGCACCTCGCTGTTCTCGTAGATGAGGCCCTGCCCCTCCCATGCCAGATCGGTGAACGATGCGCCGTCGCCGGACGACGTGTAGAGAGATACGCGGCTTACGCAACGCGCGGACTGCTGGCCGAGG
>JAQFVJ010000186.1 GCA_029439525.1 Caballeronia sp. BR6202001591004 | reverse complement strand
CCGGCGACGCGGCCAGCATGATGTGCAGCGCGCCCTTCCCGCCCGACGCCATCTTCGTGAGACTGGCGATCAGCGGCGGGCTGACGCGATAGATGTATTCGAACATCGCGCCGCTCTGTCCGGGAATGCCGGCGAGTTGCCAGTAGCGGCACTGGCGCGCTTCGAGTCCATCGGGCGTCTACTCGACTTCGTAGTCCGGCACTTCCGTGTGTTGCGGTTCGCCGAGTATCCCTACATGCACGAACGAAAGGTACGCCATGTCCAGAAAGTTCTCGACCACGCGCGGCGCGGCGGCCCGCACCGTCTGCGGCACGAGATTGCGACGCCGTATTTTTCCTCCGACGCGAAGGTCGTCACGCACGCGCGCTTCGACGGACGCAGCGACGATTCGACGAAATGTGCAGACATTGCCCTTCGAATGTCGTATCGCCAGCGTGATACGGACAGACGATCAGATCGCCCGTCACCTGCCCGAGCGACAACTGCGCGCCGCGATGCGGACAGTAGTCGCGCCACACATGCGCCGTGCCGATGCTATCGCGCCACACGACGATGCCGCTCGTCGGCGACCGTGAAGACGCGCGCGCCGCCGGCGGGCACGTCGTCGCTTTTGCAGACCGGTAGCCATTCGCCGGCGAGAGTCGGGTTGTCAGCATGTAAGTGCGCCTTGAATAATTCCGAAGATGCGCCGTTAACCGAAATGAGCGCAAGTTGAACGCAAATCCGATGGTGTTCGATAAGGGTTCTTACCCGAAACCCAGCGGTTTCACAAAACGTCGCAAAATACCGCATCGTTTCGAGTCGAATCCGAACGATACAAGCGCGACGGGGCCATCAAACAACAAGAACGAGCGCGAAGAAGCACAACACCATAAGAGAGAAAACAAGCAGGCAGTCACGTTGCAGGGGATCAGCAATGGAGCAGGTGCATCAACCGGCACGCCGGCCGCATGCGTTCGCATGGACCGAGCACCGGAACCCCGAACGCGAGCAGGCGACGCTGCGCGTCGGGATGGGCGCGGTCGTTCTGCTGGCATACGGCGCATTCGCGTGATTCTATCCGTCCCACGATGCCACACTCGTCACGCGACTGGTCGCGCTTTACGGTGTGTTACGCGCTGACCTTGCTCGTCGTCAGCCGCAATGCGTCGGCGTCCGGATCGCGGCGGCTGGTCACGACCATCGCCGACCAGGCGATGCTCGCGGCGAGCGGCAAATGCGCGCTGCCGCTGCTGTGGGTCATGTTCTGGTTTCTGATCGGCTCGGGCTACCGCTACGGCAAGCGCACGCTGGCGGTGTTGCGGCACGGCGTTCGCGATCATTACCGCGCTCGGGCTGTGGCAGCCGTGGTGGAGCGCGAACCGGCCCGCCGCGATCGGGCTGAGATTAAGCGTGCTGGGCACATCGGTGTATCTGAGCGTGCTGGTCGATCGGCTCGGCAACGCCAATCGCGATCTCGCGCGGCAGGCGTCCACAGATCCGCTGACGGGGCTCGCCAATCGCTACGCGCTCGCGCAGACCGTCAACGACACGATGAACGGCCCAACGCCCGAAGCTGATGGCCCGAGCGCGCTGCTGATCGACCTCGACGGCTTCAAGGAAGTGAACAACAAGTGAACAACACCTACGGCCACGCCATCGGCGACCGCGGAACGGCTCGCGCGCCGCGAACGCAAGGCCGATACGGTCGCGCGTCTGGACGGCGATGAATTCATCGTGCTCGCGCGCAACGTGCGCGATCGCAGCGCGGTGCTGTCGATGGCGGACAACATCCATTCGATGCTCGCCACCATCACGGCGGTGCAGGAGCGGCCGGTAAGCGTATCGGCAAGCATCGGCGCGTGTCTGTTGTCGAGCGCGTCGCAAGTCGGTCAGGCCGACATGAGCGCCGTGCTGCGCGCTGCCGACCGCGCGATGTACCGCGCGAAAAGCCTGGGCGAAGGCAAGACGGTATTCGCGGAAACGCGAGACTTCGAAACCGCCTGATTCGCCATGTTCAGGACGCCATTCGCGGCTCTGGAAACACAAACGCGCGGGAGAAAACTCCCGCGCGTTTCACCCTACCCACAACCTCGACGCGTCAGACCTCGACGCCCGTCCAGTGCTGTTCGCGCAGCTTCGCGCGCAGACGCGCGACAGCCTGGCTATGCCAACTGGCACACGCGCGATTCGCTGACTTCCATCACCGCGCCGATTTCGCGCAAGTTCAGGCCGCGTTCGTAGTACAAGCTCATCAGCAGCTTTTCGCGCTCGGGCAACTTGTCGATGGCTTCGATCAGCGCACCGTCGTCGAGCAGCGCCGACAGCGGGTCCGAACGATCGACGCAGTAGCGGTCGAGGAACGGCTCGTTGTCCGCCGAGCGGTCGAAGTCTTCGTAGCACCGACGAGCGGTGCGATGGGTTACGGCGTGCCCGCCGCGATCGCCGCGAAGTCGCTGTATCCGGATCGCACGGTGATCGCGTTCGCGGGCGACGGCTGCTTGATGATGGCGAGCCACGAAATCCCGACGGCGATGCAGTATCGGTTACCGGTGATTTTCGTCGTGTTGAACAACGCGCAGTTCGGCACGATCCGCTATGCATCAGGAGCGGCACTATCCGAATCGCGTTCACGGCACGGGACTGACGAACCCGGATTTCGTCGCGTATGCGAAGACGTTCGGCGCGCACGGCGAGCGGGTCGAGACGACGGATCAGTTCATGCCGGCGTTCGATCGCGCGGTGAAGTCGGGATTGCCGGCGGTCATCGAAATTCGGATTCCGCAAGATCAGTGCACGCCTGGGACGACGCTGGAGCAGATTCGGGAGCAAGGGAAGCGGTAAGACGTTGCTAAGGTTGGCTCATGCAAGACGGTCGCTCACGGTAATCGGTGAACCCCGCTCATCCAGTCGGCGCATAGCTTACAGAATGACCGGCTGTTGGCATGAACCAACTCGAGATCAAAGATTTAGGCGAAGCTGGGTTGATCTGTCGTCTCGTGGTATCCCCTACCACCCATCCGCTCGGCAGGTCGACCTTTGGCATTCCGGACAGTTTCACTATCGTGTGGAGCATCGTAAGCGCCGTCCCAACGAAAGCCGCGCCGATCGTGAAGAGAACGGGCAACCGCCAGAAACCACGATTCGAACTCTCGATTCGCAAGGACAACACTGACAGATCGATGCGGAACGGTGCGGCGCGCCCTGGTCAAAAGGTCGTCGCCCAATCGAACGGGACAATCATCGTCGGCATCCAGCAGGATCAAGATCCATCCGTCATCGCCGCACTTCATGGCAGCCAATTGCAGGATACGATCGAATTCATCCTGCTTACGGATAAAGCGATCGCGATGAACGCGAATTGGCGTCTGAATCGTGGTCGCAATATCTTCGGTTAGCCAGGCATTGGGGCGTCGGAGCAAAATGGGCAACGCCTTCACTTCTCCGTCGCCCTCCACGATCGTGACTACTTGCACCATCAATTTCCCCCGCCCTCGAACAGGTCAATCTGGCGACTGCGCGCATTCTGGTTTTCCACGATTTTTGGGTCCAGCTCGAGTTGGTTCAATCGCAACAACTCGCCGGCGGAAAATAGATGCGTGCGCATCGACTCCCGCGATGCCTGATCGAGCGGAGCAATGTCGGTCTGACTTCCGCTTACGGCAACTGCAAGCAATGCATCGGGCGAAGTGGCGGGGTTATCAAGAAGGTCCGGACTGTGGCTGGTCACGATCACCTGCGTATGTTGCGCAGCTTGTTTCACATCCCGCAACGCTGCCGCGGCAGCCGGATGTAGAGCGGTCTCAGGCTCTTCGATACCAATAACGGATGGCGCGTAATCTACGTTTTTTGGAACAACGCTACCAGCACACCGAGCGCTCGCAGCGTGCCGTCAGACATGTTCTGCGCCAGAAAATGCCACGGATGCTTGACGCCCGCCATGTCCTGTGTAAATGACAGCGACTCCATCGGCCCTACCGCCACGCGCTGAACACCCTGGACCATGGGCATGACTGCGTAAAGATAATCTTGAATCACGCGCAGCGAATCCTGAGATGACTGTTCGAGGTGACCAATCACGCTTGCCACCTTCTCTCCGGCTGGCTTGAGCAACCGTCCATCCGGCTTCTACAGTTCCCTGATGAGCTTAGGGTTGAGGTTAAAAATCCCTTGAGGTCAGACCCGTCGTACACCGGCCTGAAGACCTCCAGACCAGATGCATTGACGAGCGCAAGACGATCGCTGGACACAGCGGGAAAAGTCGGCTCGCTCGACTGAACCGACTTTCCACGTTCGAGCCGAAAAAACGGGCCCTTGCCGATGCCGGACAGGACGCATTCCTCCTTCCGAACCTCGAATGCACCGTTGCTCAGCGCAGCGACCTCAAACGCGTACCAACCAGACTGTCCCGTCCGTAGCGCGAACTCCAGCCGAATGCCGAAATGTGTCGGAGGACCTGCTGATCGCCGTCGGACTTCATTTATGCCACCCCGCTCATTGATCGCGTTACCCAGAGAGCCGGTCAAGGCATCTCGGACGAGATGGAGGACATCGAGAAAGTTGCTTTTTCCAGAGCCGTTCACCCCGACGAGGTAAGTCAAAGCGCCGAGCGAAACATCGCACGATGCGATGCTTTTATAGTTGCGAAATACGACTCTCTGAAGAAAGGGCGTCGACAACATGGGCCTTGTCAGTTCCGTAACACAGCATAAAGTGACCATTGGAAACAGACGGCTCAATGGCAGGATGTATTGATTCTACTTGTTGATATGCCATTCGTGCCGGCCTCGGGCACGAATGAAAAAAGCCTCGTGATCTGAATCACGAAGCTTTCCTTTTTAGCTCGGAACAAAGCGCGCTTACTTCTCACCCACGCTCTGCAGCGTCGTCCACTTGCCGCTTTCGACCTTATACAGCGTGATGCCGCCGTTCTTCAGATCGCCCTTCGAGTCATACGCCAGATGCTTGGTCGTCACGCCCTGCATGTCGATCTTCGCGAGGAACGGCAGGTACTTCGCCGGGTCAGTCGAGTTGGGCGCCTTCATCGCGGTGAACATGGCCATCGCACCGTCATAGGCGTACGGTGAGTACGTCTGCACGTCTTCGTTGAAGCGCTTCTTGTACTTTGCCTCGTAGTCCGCGCCGCCCGGCATCTGGTCCATCGGCAAGCCGGCAAGCGATGCCACCGTGCCGTTCGCCGCGTCGCCCGCGATCTTCAGGAACGTGTCGGTCTTCACCATTTCGCCCGCCATCAGCGGCGCGCGGAAGCCCAGCGTGTTCATCTGCTTGACCATCGGACCGGCTTGCGAATCAGGGCCCCCATAGTACACGAGGTCCGGATTCGTCGACTTGATCTTGGTCAGAATCACCTTGAAGTCAACCGCCTTGTCGTTCGTGAATTCGTGATCGACGATCGTGCCGCCTGCTGCCTTCGCGGCCTTCTCGAACTGGTCCGCGAGACCCTGGCCGTAAGCCGTGCGGTCATCGACGATGGCGATCTTCTTCACCTTCAGGTTCTTCACTGCGAATTCACGCGCGACCGAGCCTTGCTGCGTATCGGATGTCATCATGCGGAACGCGGTCTTGAAGCCCTGCGTCGTGTATTCCGGCGCGGTCGCCATGGCGATTTCGGGGATGCCCGCGTTCGCGTAAATGCGCGATGCCGGAATGGTCGTGCCCGAGTTGAAGTGACCGAGCATGCCCTTGATGCCGTCGTCGACGAGACGCTGCGCCACGGTCGTGCCGGTGCGCGGGTCGGCCTGGTCGTCCGCCGAATCCAGCACGATGCGAACCGGCTTGCCGCCGATCACCGGCTTGGTCGCGTTGAAGTCCTCGACCGCCAGCGTGATGCCGTTCTGCATGTCCTTGCCGTAGTGCGCCTGCGCGCCGGTCAGCGGACCGGCGTAGCCGACCTTCACGTCTTCGGCGGTTTGCGCGTGCGCCACCCCTGCGAACGACTGGCCGGCAAACGTCATGGCGGCTGCCAGCTTGGTCATCGTGTGCTTCATAGTTTCTCCTAATACACTAGTGTGATGGCAGCTTGTGCCGCGCGTGTCTCGATTACGCCGTGCCCGCCGCTTGTTTGAACTTGTTGAAACCGAGCGCTGTAAATCCTCAACCGATCGTCATCAAATTCGCGTTACCGCCCGCCGCCGTGTTCACGCTCACCGAGCATTCCGTCAGCAGACGTTCGAGCGCGTAGTCCTCGCCGTCGTGGCCTGCGTCGGCGAAGGTGCCCGCCGCCACGCCCTGCACCGAGACGATCGGCCCGGGGCGCTTCGCGACCTCCTTCACGGGGGTAACAGCAACTCGTCGCTGTCGCCTTCGAATAGTACGGCGTCGAAGTCTTCGCCCGCCTTTCGCACGCCCGCATACGGCTTGAGCGACGCAGGCAGCGATGCGGCCAGTTGCTCGCCCGCCGAGCCGAAGAACAACGCGCGGTTGCCCGTCGCGAGCACGGCGGCGAATTGCGCGCGCGCCGTCGCGGTCACGCACAGCACCGTGCCACGCGCGCCGAGCGTGTAGGTATTGTGTTCGCCGGTCGGACCCGAGAGCACCGCCGTCGGGCCCGCCAGCACGTGCTGCAGATAGCCGTCGCAGCGCGCGGCCGTTTGCGGATCGCGCTCGCCGATGGCCCAATCGCGCAGCGCCGTCAACGTGGCCGCGGGCGTGTCCTTCGACGCGGCCTGATCGACCACCAGCATGCTCGCGAGCGACTTCGGCAGGCCGGTCGGACGCTTGGCGAGGAGACGCCGCAAATAAAGCGCGCCGCCCGCCTTCGGTCCCGTTCCCGACAGACCTTCACCGCCGAACGGCTGCACGCCGACCACGGCGCCGATCACATTGCGGTTCACGTAGATGTTGCCCACGTGTGCGCACGAGATCACGTGCACGATGGTTTCGTCGATGCGCGTATGGATGCCGAGCGTGAGGCCCCATAATCCAGTCGCCCGAATTTTTCCAGTCGCCCGAATTTGGTCGAGGAGTTTATCAGGGTTCGCGCGGCGGTAACGGATCACATGGAACACGGAGCCGAACACCTCGCGCTTGAGTTCGTCGATGGCGTCGAGTTCAATGATCGTCGGCGGCACGAAGGTGCCTTGCGCGCACGCATCGGGCAATTGTAGTTGCGTGACCTTGCGGCCCTTCTCGCGCATCGCGGCGATATGCGCATCGATGCCGCGCCGGGCGTCCGCATCGATGACGGGGCCGACGTCCGCCGACAGACGATCCGGATTGCCGACCGCGAGTTGCTGCATCGCGCAGGTGAGCATTTCGAGCGTGCGATCGGCGACGTCGTCCTGCAGGCACAGCACGCGCAGCGCCGAGCAGCGCTGACCCGCCGAATCGAAGGACGACTGCATCACGTTCGCTACGACCTATTCAAGCGCCAACGAATCGACGATCATTGCGTTCTGGCCACCGGTTTCGGCGATCAGCGGAATCGGGCGGCCATCGGAATCAAGGCGCTCGGACAGCGTCTTGTTGATGAGGCACGCGACTTCCGTCGATCCCGTGAAAACATCACGGCACGCGTGCGCGGATCGGCGACCAGCGCGGCGCCGACCGTTTCGCCATCACCGGGCAACAATTGCACGGCGTGCGCCGGCACGCCCGCTTCGCGCAGAATGCGCACGGCTTGCGCGGCGATCAGCGGCGTCTGTTCCGCGGGCTTCGCGGCACCGGATTGCGCGCGTGAATAGCGCGGATGCAGCGCCGACAGCTTGATCGAAATGCCCGGACCTTCGTAGATACCGCACCCGCTCGCCGCCTTGCCGATCGCGTGGATCGCCTGCTCGTAGGACGCGTAGTAGCGCTGCGCGTCTTCCTCGGTCGTCGCGGCTTCGCCCAGCTGTCGTAGGGGTAGCGGAAGCCGCGTGCTTCGAACTTGCGGCTGTTCGCGAGCGCTTCCGAGATGGTTTCGCCGGTGACGAACTGCTCGCCCATCAGGCGCATCGCTATGTCGACGCCCTTGCGGATCAGCGGCTCGCTGCCTTTGCCGATCATGCGCGTCAGCGCCGAGCTCAGTCCCGCTTCGCTGTTCGTCGTCACAAGCTTGTCGGTATGATCATCAGGCTCCACGTCGCCGCGTTCGCGAACAGCGACGGCGCCTACCCTATGTGCGAACGCCAATCGCCCTTGCTGATCTTATCGCGAATCAGCGCATCACGCGTGGCGCGATCGGGAATGCGCAGCAGCGCTTCGGCGAGGCACATCAGCGCGACGCCTTCCTGGCTCGACAGCAAGAATTCGTGGGATCAGGCCTTCGGCGCCGCCGCCCGAGCTTTTCGCACGCAGCGCTTCGACGAGCCGAGTCGCGAGCTTTTCGGTTTCCGCGGAGACATTCGCCGACAGCCGCGCCTGACCGATGAGGAACGGCACGCACTCCGGCTCCGGAGACGATACGCCGCCGTGATCGCCGCGCGCAGCACGGATTGCGGCTGCACGTTTTGCGCGAAATCGAGAAACGGCATCGGCGCGCCCTCTTCATCATGGTCGAGCGGCGCGGATTCGCCCACTTCCGACGAGCCATTTACACCCGTCAGTTCCGGCCGAAGCTGCCCGTGCTCGATGCGCTCCAGATACGCGAAGATCGCCTGCTTGATGAGCCAGTGCGGAGTGCGCTCGACGCGCGCAGCCGCGTCTTTGAGTCGGGAACGCAAAAGATCGTCGATTTTGACGCCAAGGGTTGTGCTCGCCATGTTTCCTTCGTATGCCGGTCGTGCGTACCCGGCCAGAGACCAACAAGTTGGCGAATCCTACCCCGCTGTAATAATGCAACCGAGAATTTTGCTAAGGTTGCACCATGATAAAACCCTTATGTAACAATGGTTTACGCGGTGCGCCATCGGCTGGCCGATGGCGCATGTCGCCTAGCGCAGTGCGTCATTGAATTAGCCCCATATCTATGTTTAGACACGGGTCATGGGCAAAATGAATCTGCCCGATACCGAACGCGAGCAA
>JAQFVJ010000185.1 GCA_029439525.1 Caballeronia sp. BR6202001591004 | reverse complement strand
CTCATATGACGGATCGCTGTAATGCGGTAGCCAACCCGCGGATATCAGCGTGATTCACCGTCGGCCTTACTGCTACGCCACCCTCAGGAAATTTCCTTGGCTATCGGAAGAGTCAAAGACGCGATATAGCAATTGACATGGAAAGGCATATCAACAACCGCGCTTGTCCGATCAGATCGAGACTGATGTTCGCGAGCGCGATGTCTTCTTCGAGTGCCGGGCCGTAGCTGCACCATTCCGCATTGCGCTGGCCCAGGATCAGCGCGTTGTCCGCGAGTCGAAGCATATATCGCCACCGATGGCACGACCCAGATGCTCACGCCTTCCTGACGACGCGTATAGACATAGACATCGCGCGCCATACGCAACGCCGCGCTCGCATCCAGCGCGTGCAGACTGCCGCAATGCTTGTGATCGAGTCCCTGCTTGCTGCGCACGAACACTTCCCAGATCGGCCATTCCTTGTTCATCTTTCCTGTCTCCCTCATGCGGCTTTCTGGTGAGCGCGGGCCTTCCCTTCTGCTTCTCTGCATAAGCGAGCGCGGCTTCACGAACCCACGCGCCGTCGTCATGCGCCTTGACGCGCGTGGCCAGACGTTCCTTGTTGCAGGGACCGTCGCCGTTCACGACATGCCAGAATTCTTCCCAGTTGACGCGCGAGACACCGAGCGTTCCTGCGGCACTGTAGATACAGGCCGTGGCCGCCTTCGTCCTGCACCTTGGCAAGCAAAATGGCCTTGCGCTTCAAACTCGGCGCGCGGCTGATCCAGTTGCCCTCCGGCTGCATGCCGATGATTTCCGAATGCGCATGCTGCGAAATCTGCCGGACGAGCGTCTTGCGATACGCCTCGGGCATCTAGTCCTGCGGTTCGATCTTGCCATCGGTTTGCATCACTTCGTCGAAGCGAGCCTGTTCCGCCGCCGCGCCCGCGTTGGGGCGTACATCGGACTCGACGTTCTGGCATGAAGGCAGATCGAGGGATTGGGTTATACATGCGGGGCTCCGCACTGTTTTTGAGATGCAATGGGGCAGCATACCTATTAACCGACCAACCGACCGTACGGTTTATTAATTTTTGAGCGTAAGATGCCAAACGGAATAGCGTCGCGTTACTAACCCTGACAAACGTGTGCCGCGTTTTGCATAATGAATGCAAACAAGCCCGGCGGGAAAGCTGGGCAAAACCACCGGGAATCCGGCAGCGGAGGTTCTTTTGCTGGCGCCGCGCGTCTTGGGTGACTATGCGCGTCGCACTCTACTCTTCCTGCATCACTGACCGAAAAACACGCCCTGCGGATCGATGCGCTTGCTGGCGCGGCCCGATTGCGCCGCCGCGCCCGTCGATGCGCCATAACTTGGTGGCCTCAGCCTGCGCGACTTCAATAGCGTGCACGCGAGCCCGCGCCGCCTGAATGTCCGCGGGATAGGTCGCGTCGACGGCCGCGGGCGAATAGCCGGCCTTTTCCAGCCGCACGAGCTCGGCGCGGACTTGAGCGCGACTCACGGGCTGACTCGATTGCGCGAACGACGCGAGCGGCTCGGACAACATGGCGGCGACGATGGTTGCACGACTCCAGTTCTTCATGATCTTCACTCCCTCGATGTTGGTTTGAAGCCCGGGCAATTCCTGAATCGCTGCACCGGACCGACGACGAGAGTGTAGGTACACACAGCAGCAAGTGATCATTCGCCGGTTCGAGGAAGCTTCTTTACGATTCGCGTAAGAACGATGTTGCGCTGCGGAGTACAGCGCGCTGTGATGGCCGTCTGCTGGTTTCCCGATCCTGCACCGCAACCCGATTGCACCCGCGATTATTACTATTTTCACAAGTATTATTCAACGGAATCGCCAATGATTTGCGGAAAGCGCCTCTTTTAGACTCCGTTCACACGCTGCTCGACACGAATATGAACCGGCAGCATCGTCAGACCCGAACCGGAGGAACCCATCATGAAGACGCTCATTTCCGCAGTTGCCGTTGCCGCCGCTCTCGCCGTTCCCGCGCTGTCGTTCGCGCAGCAGTCCGACGCGCCGCTGAGCCGCGCTCAAGTCCGCGCCGAACTCACCCAGCTCGAAAAGGCCGTCTATAACCCGAATGTCAGCGATCCGTCGTATCCGCAAAACATCTAGGCCGCCGAAGCACGCGTGAGCATGCAGACGCTGACATCGACGCAATCGAGCGACTACGGTTCGGTCGCGCAAGGCTCGACGCAATCGGGTCGCGTGAACGTAGCGCAGCCGCGCGCACGCAAGCAACCTACTTCGGTCAGTAAGCGGTATTGCCGACGAAGCTGCGTCGGCCCGGAGCATGAATAGCCCAGGCAAGCAAAGGAGCGCCATCCACAGGGAGACGCTCCTTTTGCATTACGCATCTTGATGCGATTCAAAGCGCTGTACATGCAGCATGCGTAATGCAAAGCACCGCTCAGCGCATGCCGCGAAAGATTAATTCGCTGGAGTCATCACGATCGGCGCCTTCGCCGTATCCGTCACTTCCGCCAGCGCCATCAAATTCTGGACCACCGTGAACGCGTACTTCGAGTCGAAGTCGCCGCGACCGATCCAGTAATTAGACTTGTCGTACAGCACGCTCACGTAGGCATCCTGCGGCGGCTTCTCGCCTCTGTTTTTACGATGATGGTCGGTCGCGTCTCACCGCCGATCAGCCCGAGGCTCGGTTTGGTCGCACCGTTCTTGACCTGCGTATCCGGCACGGCGATCTGCGCGCCCAGGTCCGTGAGAATGCCGACGAGCACCGAACACGTCACCATCGGAATGCGATTGCGGTCGGCCGACTGCCCGTACACGACTTCGTAGGTCTTCATCTTCGGCGACAGATGCAGGAGCTTGCTCACTAGCGCGAGGTCGTCGACGACCTGCTTGATCTCGCCACTGCGCATCGCCGAGCGTGATGAAGATGCCGCCGTTCTGATCCGTGTTGCCGCCCTTGCTCTCCTCCTTCTGGTCCTTCGAGTCCTTGGTGTCTTTTGCCGCCGTGCCCGAATCATCCGGCGAACACGTTTCGATATTCAACTTGCGCCCGTCATCTGTAAGCGGCGCAACGCCTGAATCAGCTCGAAAAACTGCGGCGAGCCCGATGAATTCGGCCCATCCAGCGCCGTGCCGTTCTGAAGGTCGCTGATCGACTGCGCAGTGATGCGCAATAGAAGGTCGATCGGCATGCCGCTTTCGGCGAGGAGCAATACGAGGTTCGGCGACAGCGGACGGATATACGCGCTCGCGTAAGCATCGCCCGTGGTGGGCGTGAACGTGAAGGTCGGATGGTTCCGAGTACGAGATGCTGCCGGTCGCTTGCGCATAGTTCGGTTGCGCGCCGGAACCGGCGTTGAGGATGTCGCTGCCGCTGGCATCAAAGTTGTACGCCGAGATGATGCTGCTCACCGTAAGGAACGATGGCGCATCTGCAAAGCGCAAACCGACAATAGCTGCAAGAATTTCACGCTTCTTCGCGGCGCCGAGAGCGCGGGCGTAATCGATCTGGTCAGCTTGGCGCCCCGGCCCGATGCCGGCACAGCCCTGCTGCGAGAGAAAGGAGACGGAGAGAACGGTAGTCGCTAGGGCTTTCCTTGTCATGGCAGTGTGTGTTTGGAGACGGGAGGGTCGTCGGCATGAAGCCGCGGAACACTTGGGCCGCATTAGCAATTCTCATACCTTTTTACCGGCGCGCGACGCAAAGGCACACCATCACGACGCGCTAGCGCCGGCCGATGAAACGGTTTCGACGATCGATGCGCCCTGCAATCGTTGCGTGACGCTATCGATCGCGTCGATCAGGACGCGTCGCTTCGCGTCTGCGGCGTTTGCGTCATGGCAGGCTGCGATGCATGCCATGCTCCCGCGATGTGCCAGTTTGCCTCGGCATGGTGCACGACGAGCGCATCGAGTTCATCCTGCACGAAGCGCGGACCGTCATCGCGCGCGAAAGCTTGCGCTGCCAGCGCGGCGGACATGACAAGGAAAACCGTAGCGAAGCGCGTTCTTTTCATGATTCACCCCACAATTGAGACGCGGCACTCGTATTTGCAGCAAGTTTGCGATGACGCAGCCGTAACCAAGCATCGCACAAGCGCGTAAAAACTGCACGATGCGTCCGATCATGCTCGCGTCGGCGTCCCTCTCGCATCCGCCAAAATCCAGCGCAAGCATGCAAGAGCGTGGGCCGCATTGCTCGCATGGGGGCGCTTGCAGCTTGCGCGGCGGTTTCCTACCCTTTTCGAAATAGCCCGCATTGTCCTCACGGCAAAGCGACCAGAACGCATGCACGTTCTGCCTGCCTCGCTGCGCGTGAGTACAAACGTTTGCTATCCGAACTAATTTCACGAAGCGCCGCCGGTATCACACGCCGCACGACGCATCGTCCGGATATCCCGGAGACCGTCATGAGCGTTCCTTCCACCACCTTGCCGAATGGCGACCAAAACCCGGAGCCGAAGCCGTGAACCTGTCGCGAGTCATCGCGTCCGCAAAGATCTCGACAAATGCGAGGCGCTGATCTCGCAGGCCGCGAAAGCCGGCACCGTCATCGACGAAGCCGATGTCGACGCCATGCGCGACGCCCGTTGCGCGTATGAACGCAGCACATGGACGTCCGCGACGGGCAGCGTCTTTTATGCCGCGATGGGCCGCATCGCGACGGCCGTGCAGTATCCCGGCGCGCGCATCGTCGAAGATATCGCGCACTGCCGCGAGATGGTGTTGTACGGTGCGCAGAACGGCAAGCTGCTTGAGGAACACGATGTCGAAGCGCTGTCGAACGCGCGCAGCGCGCTGCAAAATCGCACCTGGAATCCGTCGATCGAAGCGGCCTTCTACGCCGCTATGAGCCGCATCGCGAATTCGTTGTCGCCGGTGGTGGCCGAAACGTCGGGCGACGAGGCCCGTCGCGGTGCGCGGCGCGCCATCCAGATTTATACGCGCGACGTTCTATCTGACGCTCGCGGTTGTTTCGCTGTCATGCGTGCTGTTCATCGCCGATCAGATTTCGACCGATATCGCGCGCTACGTGAAGGAGAACGATACCGCCGCGCTCACGCTCCACAATCAGTTGCAGGCGCATGGCGCGGCCATCGACGAAGCCGTCAAAAAGAAGGACGCGGACGATCTACTCGCGTTGCAGAATTCGCAACCGGCGCTGCAAATCAAGGAGGAGTTGCAGAAATTCGCGACCAACACAACCGCCAGCTTTTCGCGGATGTATCGTGCATCGGCTGGCTCACGCGTCTGCTCGGCCTTGGCACGATCCGCAGCCCGTACAAGCCGCCGTGCAATATAGCACTGAAAGCGTGCTCAGCTTTCAAAGTGCGTACCGGCGTTCATCCGATCTGTCGGGCGCATCGGTCGACGATGACTGGCAGTGCAATCCTGCCGTCGCGCGCGAAGTGCTGGAGATCACGCTGCCGCTACTCGCCAAGCCGAGCGGGCCCAAGGACGCGAAGGATCAGCCGACCGAACATGACACCGTCGCGCAGGAGTTTCAGAAGATCGCGGTCTATCAGGACATCCGCGCGATGGCGCTGTATGCAAACGACATCATTCTGTCGATCGTCGGCGCACTGATGGGCTTGCTGCTGCCCGTGCTCTATGCTGGCTCGGCACGTGCGCAGCGATCTTGCGGCAATTGAGCGCGGAATCGGCGGCCAACACGTTTCATCCCGAGCATTCGAAGGTGGCGAATCGCGCGCACGTGAGGAGCGCGATCATCGTCGGTATTTTGATCGGGCTGTTCAGCAAGCTGCTCGAAGGCGGCAAGGAGATATCGCCGCTGACGCTCACATTCGTCGCGGGCTATGCGTCGGACAAATTCTTTTACTTCGTCGGTCGGCTCGTCGGCGCGCTGTTTCCGCCGCGTGAAGGCGATGCGCCGGCACATTTGTTACGCGCTGGCGCGACATCGCCGAACTCAGCCTCTAAGACCTCGCGCTGATCAGAACGATGCGGCGGCATGCGATCGACCATGTCACGCGGCAGGGTTCATCGAGTTCGAACTCGACGATCGGATAGTCCTGCAGGCGCCCTTTCACTTCGACTTTGCGCTCGCTCGTGAACAGACCATCGAGGTAGTCGAACGATAGCTGCTCGACCAGTGCCTTGAGCGCCAGTTCCGCGCTACGCTTCGGCTCGACATCGGTTTCTCCGACATCGAGACGCGCGAAATACTGGCCGTTTTTAGTTTCTATCGCGCCGATGTCGATTACCTTGCCGTCGACGTTCTGCGCGAGCACACGCTACTCGACCGCGAACAACCGATACGGACGCGCGAGGCGCGGCGCGGGAATCCTGCTGTGCCATGATCCGAATCTCCTTGAATGCGTCATGCAAACAGTCGTCGGATTCATGTATCAATGGCCGCGCCCACGTCCTGTCGTCGCTTTCTTCAGCACAAAAAAACAGGACGCCGAAGCGTCCGGTTTTAGATACCGCGATGCGTGAAGCGCGCCGCTTAGAAGCGATGGATAATACCCACGCCCGCTGCGAACTGGCTGCGCGAAGACGACGGCGCACTGTTGAAGCCGTCGCTGATCGACGCGGTCGCGTTGATCTGACGGTTGATCGCGCCCGTCGCCGTGAATGTCGGCGAGCCCAGCGTGGGGCCGTTGGCGCGCTGGAATGCTTCCAATGCGTACAGACCCGTGCGGTTGGACAGCGAGTAATACTGTGGGGGTGGTACGACGCTGCATCGGTGATGCCGTTCGCCTGGCTCGCCCATGTATAGCTGTAGCCCGCCGCGAAGTCCCATGCAGCCGTTGCCTTCCAGTGCAGCACAGTACCGGGCCACTCTCACCGCTACTGGCGAACGTGCTGCTCGACGAAGTGGATAAGGAACTGGAGCGACGAGGCCATTGTTTCGTGCGCTAGTTTCGTGCGCTACGCCGAG
>JAQFVJ010000184.1 GCA_029439525.1 Caballeronia sp. BR6202001591004 | reverse complement strand
ATGGTCAGCGTAAACGTGCTGCCCGCGCCGAGCATGCTGTGCAGCGACACCGAACCGCCGCGCAGCCACGCGAGGCTGCGCGAGATCGACAATCCCAGACCCGTGCCGCCGTAACGACGACTGGTCATGCCATCGGCCTGCTGGAACGCTTCGAAGATCGCTTCCTGCTGATCCGGCGCGATACCGATGCCCGTATCCGCGACGACGAACTGCACCGCGTGCTCGCCCGCCGCCTTCAGCGTGAGCGTGACGCTGCCCGCGTCGGTGAACTTCATCGCGTTCGACAACAGGTTCTTGAGAATCTGCTCCAGCCGGCGGAAATCGGTGGTAAGCGTCGGATAGTGCAGCATCTCGCTCTTCAGTTCGAGCGTCAAGCGCTTCTGCCACGCGACCGGCCGAAGGTGCGCGCCAGCGCTTCGATGATCCGCTTCGATGATCCGCTGCGCCGGCACGTCTTCGATGTGCAGATCGAGCTTGCCTGCCTCGACCTTCGACAAATCCAGAATGTCGTTGATGAGATTTGAGCAGGTCCATTGCCCGCCGAATAAATCGTCTCGGCATACTTGATCTGGTCGGACGTCAGATTGCCGGACTTGTTCTCCGCGAGCAGACGCGCGAAGATCAGCGAACTGTTCAGCGGTGTGCGCAGTTCGTACGACATGTTGGCGAGGAACTCGAACTTGTAGCGGCTCGCGCGCTGCAGCGCCTCGGTGCGTTCTTCGAACTCGGTCTGCGCGACGCTCAGCGCGGCGTTGCGTTCGTCGAGCGCGCGCGCCTGGTCTGCGAGCTGATCGTTGGTCTGCTGTTCGAGTTCCTTGTTGCTCGTGCGCAGCTCTTCCTGCTGTGTCTGAAGTTCCTCGTTGAGCTGCTGTGTTTCTTCGAGCACTTGCTGAAGCCGCTCGCGATACTGTGCGGCATCGACGCAATCGCCGATGTTGCCCGACACCAGTTCGAGAAAGCGCTGGTCGCGCTCGGTCAGCGGATGCATCGCGCCGAGTTCGATGGCGCCGTTCGCGCGGCCTTCGTTGTCGATCGGCCCGACCACGAGACTCGACGGCGCGCCTTCGCCGAACACGGATTTCACCTTCCAATAAGTGGATGGCACCTAGTGGATGGCACCTGCGCGACATGCGTGAGCTTGCGCGCTCGCACCGTCTGCCCGACGAGACTGTCGGGACCGGCGAGCGTCTGCGGCACGCTCGCGCTGTCGGGATCGAAGCCGAAGCTCGCGGTGCGCCTGAGTGGGCCGTCGGCTTCGCGCACGTAGAACGCGCCCATCGAGACCTTCAGATAGTCGGCGAGAAAATCGAGGATGCTCTAGCACAGCTGATCCAGCGACTGCCGCCCGATCACGCGCGTGACGAGCTGCATCTGTCTGTCGCGCAACCACGCCTGTTCCTGCAAATGCGCGCGTCCGCTTTTCATGTTCGTTGATGGCCGTGCCGTACACGTTCGACAGTTGCAACAGCTCGCGCTGGCCGAAGATGGCGAGGATCACCGAAATGCCCAGACTCAGCAGGAGAAAGCGGCGCGCAAGCGGCCCGCGCGCAGAAACACGCCGAGCGCTGAAGAAACTTCAGGACGCGGGCTACAATCCCGCGCGCCGCGACGACACAAGCTATCTATCCGCAGGACATCCAGAACGCTCAAAAGAAGAAAGCGGGCATCGGAGCCGGCGCGAGTCAGTAAACACAGGATCGAACGCGCCGCACGCTGACCACGCGGCGCATTCTTTAAACGATGCGCTTCATCCCGCCGTCCCGAGCCCCGTCACGCGCGTCACGTCGACGCAAGTGAACGACACGGTGGTTCTTCGAGCGAGCGCACACCGCTGGTCGCCTCCGACTTGATGACGGTGCGCTGCGAACGCTTGGCGCAGTAGTCATTGGCGGCGTCCATCGCCTTGCTGCGCGCCGTGACCCACGACATGCGCGTGCCCGTCGCCTTGCCGGTGAAGACATTCGGCTGTGCGCCGGCGGTGACTTCGCTCGTCGTGCCGCATGCCGCGAGCAGCATCGAAAGTGCGGTCGCGCCGAATGGCGTCGCAGAAATTGGGGAGATTGAAAGAGATTTGACATACGCTTGTGTGCCGCAATTTTGAGATATGGCGGAATGGTACAAGGCGCCCGCGATTTCCTTCAGGAATCACTCAGGGATCACAGATCGGAAGAAAGGCGCCCGCCATTGCCGCTGTCGTGTGTCGAAGCATGCGTTACTGCGTGCGACATGTGCCGCGCTGATTCGACCAGCGCACGATGCCGGGCGTTCCTGTTCAATGCGTGCTTAAGATTACGGCGAATGACTTACGCTCGCGCGGGTCCGCTCAGGACCGCGCGATGCGATCGAGCAGACGTTGCAGACGCATTTGCTGCGTGAGCGCAAGACCCGTGTCGAGAGCGCCTCGAGGACGCGCCCGTGCCAATAAGTCTTCGAAAACAGCGAATTCGCGCCTTCCAAATTCAGCACCTGTTCGAGATGCGCGATGGCCGCATCCAGATGGCTGATGTTGTACGAGCGCGCGACCACGCTGAAGTTGTTCATGGGCGTAAGGTAACCGCGCTGGCTGGCGGTCTGATGCAAGGACATGATGTTCGGAGGCTCGAGTGGGAAAGCGACTTCCGGACGCACGGCGCGACAGTTGAAAGCGCGCCGCGTGCCGGAACGCATCGTCATTGCATGTGCTGACCGCCGTTGATCGCGATGTTCGCGCCGGTCACGAAGCCCGCGTCTTCCGAGCACAGAAACGCGACGCGCGACGCGACTTCCTCAGGCTTGCCGAGACGGCCGGCGGGAATCTCCGGAAGAATCTTCGTGTCGAGAATCTCCTGCGGAATCGCGGTGACCATCTTGGTCGCGAGATAGCACGGCGAGATCGTGTTGACGGTCACGCCCTTCTTCGCGACTTCGAGCGCAAGCGACTTCGTGAAACCGTGCATGCCGGCCTTGGCCACCGCGTAGTTCGTCTGGCCGATCTGTCCTTTCGAGCCGTTCACCGATGAGATATTGATGATCCGGCCCCAGCCGCGCGTCACCATTTCTTCGCACACCGGCTTGGTCATGTTGAAGATCGAGTCGAGATTGGTGCGCAGCACGGCGTCCCAGTTGACCTTGCTCATCTTCTTGAAGGTCGTTGACGCTCCAGCCCGCGCGCTCAAGATAGCGCTTCGAAACCGGCACCGGACCCATGCCCATGATCTTCAGATCGACGCCCGCGTTAGCGTATGCCTTGATGCACGCCAGCGGCGTGGGCCGAGCGCTTCGGCCTTTCGCCGACATCACGACGACCGCTGCCGCGCCATCGTTGATGCCCGATGCGTTCGCCGCGGTCACCGTGCCTTGAGAACGCGGGCTTCAGACCCGCGAGCGCTTCCGGCGTCACGCCGTGGCGCACGAACTCGTCCATGTTGAACTGCAGCGGATCGCCCTTGCGCTGCGGAATCGAGACCGTCACGATTTGATCGTCGAAACGGCCGGCTTTTTGCGCGGCTTCCGCCTTGTTCTGCGACAGTGCCGCGAACTTGTCCTGATTTTCGCGCGAGATGTTGAACTCGCGTGCGACGTTTTCCGCAGTCGTGCCCATGTAGTATCGGTTGTACACGTCCCACAAGCCATCGACAATCACAATCATCGAGTCGATCAGCTTGGCGTCGCCCATGCGGAAGCCGTCGCACGAACCCGGCAGCACGTGCAGCGCGGCGCTCATGTTTTCCTGACCGCCGGCGATCACGATCTCCGCGTCACCCGCGATGATCGCGTTGGCCGCGAGCATCACCGCCTTCAGGCCCGAGCCGCACACCTTGTTGATCGTCATGCCCGGCACCATGTCCGGCAATCCGGCCTTGATGACCGACTGACGCGCCGGGTTCTGGCCGGAACCCGCCGTCAGCACCTGACCCATGATGACTTCGCTCACCTGATCGGACTTCACGCCCGAACGCTCCAGCACGGCCTTGATTACCGTCGCGCCCAGATCCGGCACCGCGATTTTCGCGAGCGAGCCGCTGGACTTGCCGACCGCGGTGCGCGCGGCCGATACGATCACTACGTCAGACATGTTGAATCCTCTTTCCTGGTTACACGACGAATGGATGACGAAACGGGTTCGGCGTCGCGAGACGCTCAGTGTTCACGCGCGCATGCTCCGCCCGGAATTGGGCGAATGAATCGGCGCACGCGTTGGACTGTACGCGATGCGTCAGCCGCGGAATGCCCTCTAAGGATCGACCTGGCCGATCGGCCGGTGTCCGCTACGGTGTCCGTTTATTGGATGTCGATGAAAGTGACGTGCAGCCGTTTTGAAGCAAATGACTGGGTCCATTTATATGGGCCTTTTCGATGAGCCTCTCAGGTTCCGGCACTGTCCTTCTTTTTTTCGGAGATGCCGAATCGGATGAGCGTGATTCGGCTCGCGCGATTTTGCGCGTTTCGACTGCGGGATTCGAGGGAAAGTTAATCGTGTGGCGCGCTTGTGCGTCGCACCAATTTAGTTTGATTTTAAACGCAAAACATGGGCAAAAAATTGCATATTTATAGGCATAAACCCTAGGTCGGGTAAAAAGTAGTGTGTTTTAAATGCGCCAAGCGGTCGCTTCATCAGAACGCCCGTTCAATTCAATAATCATCCTATATAATGACGAAAATTGCGTGGTCTTGCGTACAGTGTGCAAAATTTCAGGCATGTGGCCGCGAGGTGCACCGAATGACTTCCATAACCCCCAGCGCTAATTTCGGTATACCAAAAGCAAACGTGATCACAGATCGCTGCGTAATTCCATTACGGCTTTCCTTTCGGATACAAAATCCGCTTAAACCGTTACGATAAATTCGGTAATCGACAGCCTGAATCACGGTTATGACGACGCGATGAAGTAACATAACCGAACGGAATGCACGGTATTCCATATTGCCATTCTGAAATAATCACGATATCTATTCCGGGCCGTCCGTGATTCAAAGCGCCAAAACCAGTTTTTTGCTTCGCGCACGCGAACAGCAGGTCATCATGCGGTTATTAGCCTGCCGCTCGCCTTTAGTCAGCACGACATCGCGGTGGTCGATTTCCCCGTCGAGCACGCGCACCTCGCAGGAGCCGCACAGGCCCTCTTCGCAATCGCTCTGCACATCGACGTTCGCGCGGCGCAGCGTCGTGAGCAAAGTTTGATCGGCGGGCACGGTCAGTACGAGACCCGAGTCCTTCAATTCGACTTCGAACACCTGTTCGCGCGCCGGATCGAGCGTGCCGAGCGCGGAGGTAAAATGCTCGATCTTCAGCGTGTCTTCTGGCTAGTTCGCGCTCGCGGCTTCGAGCGCATCGAGCATGCGCGCCGGGCCGCACGCGTAGACCTGCGTATCGTCACCGATGCGCAACGCGGTGAAATCGTTGCGCGCGACCGCTGTAATGCAATTCGTAGTCGATGCCGAGCGCGCGGCGCGCCATCGCGCTGATCGGTGTGATGCCGATGCCGCCCGCGATCAGCACGAGCCTGCGCGCGGTTTCATCGAGCCGGAAATGATTGCGCGGTCCGCGAATGCGCCAGTGCGCGCCGGGCTTCAGGTTGTCGTGAACCCACGCGGAGCCGCGGCTCTGCGTCTCGCGCAGCACGGCGATCTCGAACGCGAGACGATCATCGGGATCGCCGCACAGCGAATACTGGCGCAATAAGCCGTCCTCGCCGCAGATCACGTCGATATGCGAACCGGGCGTCCAGCGCAGCAGCGCGCGTCCATCGGCAGATACGAGGCGCGCGCGATGCGCTCCGCACACGCCGACACCGATTCGACGATCACCACGCGGCTCGCCGCATGCGACGACGGCTCGCCGATGCGCACCGCCGCACGCCGCTCGCGCACGCTCGGATTGGTGCGCTCGGGGTTCATCGCCGGATCCCATTCGACGTAAAGAGATGCTCCGGACCGCGAAACGACGTGTTCGGCACATACGTGAAGCGCTGCTCGGCCAGGCGCATGTGCGGGCAGGCGGCGCATCAGCTCGTCGAGGAAAATCTGTATCTCCATGTGCGCGAGGTTCTTACCCATGCACTGATGCGCGCCGTAGCCGAAGGCCAGTTGATCGCTGGCGTTTTCGCGGCGAATATCGAACAGATCGGCATCCACGAATCGATGCTGATCGTGATTCGCCGATGAGGTCACGATCAGCAGCTTCCAGTCCGCCGGTATCGCGATGCCGCCGATCGTCACGTTCTTCGTCGCGAGCCGGCGCCACGCCGCGACCGAACCGTTATGGCGCAGACATTCCTCGACCGCGTTGGGGATCAGGCTCGGATCGTCGCAGATATCGCGCCACGCGTCGGGGTGCTGCAGCAGCCTGAGCACGTTGGCGGTGGCGTTTGCGGTGGTTTCGTGCTCGGCGACGATGCCGGCCATCATCATCGAATGCAGATAGGAATCGGTGACGACTTCGGGCAACTCTTTCAACTCCCTTCTGCTTGCGAATGCCGTATTGCATCCAGCCGGGACCGGACGGATCCTCGCGCATCTTGTCGAGCACCTTGCCCGCGAGCTGCCAGAAGTTGCCCACCGCGTGCGCCACTTCAACCTGCTCCTCGAGCTTCGGCAGTCCCCACGTATTCACGGTATGCGCGATCGAATAGCGGCGCAGCGTGTCCATGTCCTCTTCCGGCACCCCCAGAAATGCAGCGCGACGGTGAGCGGCACTTCCCACAGCATCTGATCGACGAGATCGGCGCGGCCATCGTCGATGAAGCGATCGACATACTCGCGCGCGAGTTCGCGCACCATCGGCTCATGATGCGCGAGCGCGTCAGGCGTCAACGGGTCCATCAGCGCGCAGCGGCGCGGCATGTGCGCCGGCTCATCCTCGTTGACGAGCGTGCGGTTCAGCGCGAAACTGTAGGACGCGAGCACGGCGTTCGCCTCAAGCCCGGTCGGCGTGATTTTCTCGAGCGCGATCGACGGGCTAAAGGTGAGGTTGTCGTGGAAGATCGCCTTAACGTCATTGTAGCGCGTGACGACCCATTAGCCGAGCTTCGGACTGTAGAATACCGGCTCCGGCTCCTGCTCGCGCGCCCAGGCGGACATATTCGGGCGGATCCTGCTGATAGCCGTCCTCGAATGGATCGAATTCGGCAGCGCGCGCACTGACCGGGCAGCCGTTGGGAACGCGAGCCGAAGTGGCTTCGTCCGCGTGGAAAGGACATGTGCGGATCGCGAGCCGCATCGGTCATAGCTGTCTCCTTGTAGCGGCTGGGCTTTGCCACAGCGCTAAGGTCATGTTTTTGTGTGGCTCTAGTCGACTGCGTGATTGATTTGGCACCGGGTGGATCCGAGGCGAAGGATCGTCATACTTCCACTTGATCGGCTTCGGATTTTTGTTGTGCTCGCG
>JAQFVJ010000183.1 GCA_029439525.1 Caballeronia sp. BR6202001591004 | reverse complement strand
CGCGTATGGCCGCCGCCGTAATACGGAAAGCCGAAGTTCTCGCCGAGCTTGGTGGCGTGGTTCAGCTCGCCCGGCGGCTGGTCGTCGCCCATGCCGTCGACCTGGTTGTCGGTGAACCAGAGCGACTGATCTTTCGGGTTGAAGTCGAGCCCAACCGAATTACGAATGCCATGCGCATAGATTTCGCGATTCTTGCCGTCCTGATCCAGGCGGAAGATGCCCGCCAGCCCGTTGCGGTTCAGCTCCGGCCATTTGTCCTTCGGCGGCACGTTCCACGGCTGGCCGAGCGCGATATACAGCTTCTTGTCCGGTCCGACGCGGCAGTAGCGCGCGTCGTGGTTGAAGCTCTCGAACTGCGTCGGAATCAGCTTGCCCTGCGGCACGACGACCGCCGCCGCGACGTTCGGGCCGCCTTCACCGAAGAACTGCGCCGCCGGAAAGCCGAGTACGCGGTTTTGCTCGATGGATGACGTAGAGCACGCCGTCCGGCGAGAAGCACACGCCGTTGGGCACCTTGAAGGTGCCCGCCGACGCGAACTGCACGACATCGCTCGCCACACGCTGATGCGTGCGGTCGGTGACCTGCCACACGCGGTTTTTGCGGGTGTCGACGAGACCACGCCCGTCGACGGCAAGCCGGGGTTGCCCGTCGAGCAGGCGGCGAGGTAAAGCACAGCGTGGCGGCGCAAAGCGAGGTTTTTGTCATGGTCGGGCTCCGGTCGCGATCGATGCGCGCCACGCGCGGCGCGCAAGAGTGAGGGTTCTGTATAAGCATTCACTGAACTCAGGTCAAGCGACGCTCGCCCTCGCGCCGTCCTCATTTTTCGCTCATTCGGCGTCTTTAGGATGCCTTCATACATAGCTTCACGCCGTATCGCGTGAACGGGTCATCGAAACGAACCTTCCATAGCTGAGGAGCGAATCATGAAGAGGTCCATCATTGCGGTGTGCGCGCTGGCTGCGGTCGGCACGTTCGGTCTGGGCGATTGCGCCACCATGGGCGATTCCGCCGATGTCTACAGCAACACGCAAACGCAGCACGAACAGACCGTGCGCATGGCGACGGTCGAGAGCGTGCGCCGCGTGACCATCGACGATGCTAGTCCGGCGCCGTTGGGCGCGATCGGCGGTGGCGCGCTGGGCGCGGTCGCGGGCAGTGCGTTCGGCGCAGGGCATGGCTCGCTGCTGACGGGGATCATCGGCGGCATCGCGGGCGCGGTGGCGGGCGATGGGACGGGCTCGGACGTCAGCAGGGGCTGGAGATCACCGTGAGGCTGGCCAACGGCGATCTGCGCGCGATCACGCAGGCGGAAGACGGGCAGATGTTTTACGCCGGGCAGCGCATGCGGTTGTTGTCGAGCGGCGGGGTGACAAAAGTGACGGTTTGAGGGTTTGAGGGTTTGAGGGTTGGGCATGACGCTTAGGGTCATTCAAAGCATCATGCTCCGGTTCATGCAAGATGGTTTTTCATGAGCGGGAATGATGTATCGTTTTGCACGTGCAATCGTTCCTGGCAAACAGCACGCTGCGTTTTGACGAACGCAACGTGCTGTTTGCGCTCAGGCTTTGGATTCGCGTCGTCATAATAACCCGTTCAATATGCACCCGCCATCGGCAGCAACAGATACGGCAACAGGTCTTCGTGGGTCATCGTGACGGGTTGCGATGCAGGCGCGTCGTTAACGCCGATGCATCGACGGACGGGGCTGCCGTTGAGCTTCGTTATCGACGATCACGACGCTGCCATTAAGCGACGCCGTCGCGATAACTGTCGGTTCGATTTTCACTTTTCCCTCCGATGCCGCTGTGTGTGGAGAGAAGTTTGATCGATGAGAATTAGAGGGGCGTGAGGAGCGGACCCAAAGCCCGCGTAATCGTTACGACGTCAAGTGACTTCTTCCAGCCAGTTTTCGAGTTTCACGCCGGGATAATTCCTGAAATCCTTGGCGTTGTTGGTGACGAGCGGAACGTTCAGAGCGACCGCGTGAGCGGCGATGAGCTTGTCGAACATGTCTGTCTTTCTATCGCGACTAGCGTGCCGGATCGGTCCGAAGGCTTCGCCTACTTTCCATTCCGAGCAATGCCACTTCGATCAGATCGACGAGCGAAGCAAGGTTTGCCGACTCTCGAGCCGAATTCTCACTCAACGAGACGCCGTATTACAGTTCACAATAGGTCACTGAAGACATGAGCACATCGCCCACATAACATTCCCGAAAACGCCGGGCCACTTGTTTCGGCTAGTTCTTCAGCAGGTAAATGCACATGTTGGTATCGAGCATGTATCGCGGCATCAGAGCTGCTCCCGTTCGGCCTGTTCGTGATATTCGCGGCCCTGAGCCATGAAATCCGGTCCGAATCGGCTGAAGCGTTCGAGCACGTCCGCGAGCAAGCGGCGGATGGGGCAAATGCGCAATTCGTCGCCGAAGCGCTCGATCTCGACTTCGGTTTGCGACTCGGGATACGCGATTTCCGCCGGAATGCGGATAGCTTGGGAGTTCCCGTTGCGGAAGATTCCGGTCACCGGCATATGGACTTCCGGTGTGTATGAAAGTGTGTACCTTACAGTACTTGTGGTGCGGACAGTGTCAACATTTGTATTCCTGAATAAATGATTCGAACCACGCGGCCGTGTGACGAGCCATCATGCCTTCACTGACCTGTTCACCGATATCTGGCTAATTGGCCAGAGACGCGCTCATCCTCTTCGGCGCCTTCAATCGCCACAACTTCGGCGACATGCTTTTCGCGCACATCGCGGAGCGGCTCATCGCGGAACAGGCTCCGGGGCGCGCCGTCCGATTCGCCGGTCTTGCCGCACGCGATCTTCGCGCTGACGGCGGTCATGAGGTCGCGCCGCTCGCATCTCTGATGACAAACTCAAGTGACGAACACATCGCGTTGCTGCACGTCGGCGGCGAGTTGTTCACGTGCGATACCTGGGAAGCCGCCGTGATGTGCTCGCATCGCCCGACGATGCACAAGCGCTCATCGCAACGCACGGCGGCAACGCGAACGACCGGGCCGAATGGGCACGCGCGACGCTCGGCACCGATGCGCGGGGGCGCTCTACGTCATCGGACGAGCGATGTATCCGCAAGCGGCATGGATCGGCTTCACGGCGATCGGTGGTGCCGCGCGCAATGACCGTATGCGCGCCGAAGTGCTATCGACACTCCACTCGGCCGATGACCTCAGCGTGCGCGACGCAAACACTCAGACCACGCTAAAAGAAGCGGGTATCGCATCGCGTCTCGCGCCTGATCCTGCATCGGATGATCGCCACGCTCTTCGACGAACGCATCCGCAAGCACGCCCTAACCGGGCAACTCATAGACATCCGCGAAGGCTTCGCACACGGCTATCTGGCCGAGGATGTTCGGCGCAACGCGTCCGCGCCACCCGACCTCGGCCGTGCCCGAAAGCTGCTCCGGCACGACGAACGATTGCCCGCGCAACTCGGCGTAATGGTCGCGGATGCGGTCAGCGGCGAATCGGCCGGTAGCGCGACGATGAACGCATCGCGATGCACCGTGCGCGACGCGACGCTCTCCGGCACCTTGACCCGGCGGCCGCACATAGCCGATGGCGATGCGCCCGTCGTCGAGCAGCGCGCCAGCCTCGCGCGCTAATGCCGATCTCCACGCGCGGATAACGCGCCAGAAAATCGCGCACGGTCGCCTGCAACACACCCGAATACACGGCCGACGCCACATAGCCGATCACGATGCACCCCAGTTCGCCGCGTTCGGCCAACGCCGCGCGTTCCGCCGCACGCGTCAGATGTTCGAGCGCGCGCGTCGCCTCGCCGAGATAGGCCTCGCCGGCGGCGGTCAGCGCGACCGAGCGCTTGGTGGGATGAAACAGCCGCGCGCCGAGCAGCCGCTCCGCTTCCTGAACTTGCCGCATGAGCGCAGGCGGCGCGATGCTGAGTTCATCCATCCGCCGCGCGCGAAAAGTGCAAATGCCGCGCGACGCTCAAAAAACACCGCACATGACGAAGTTCGACCAGCATGGTCCATATTGACCAAAAAGACAATTATTCTGCGATTCTATGCCAATGACGGGAAACACACGCGCCGTTACGATCATTGGACCAAATGACTTTCACGGCCGCCATGTTCGACGATTCCCTCTCACCGAAAGCCGCGCGCTTCGTGCTGCTCACCGCATCGGCCACCTGCGTGCTGATTACGCTCGATACCAACGTCGTCGCGGCCGCGCTGCCGTCCATCGCGCGCGATTTCCACGCCGGCTTCGCCGATGTCGAATGGGTCGTAAGCGCCTCTCTAATATGGTAGCGTTCGCCGCGTACCTGCTGCCGGCCGGCGCGCTGGCCGACCGCTTCGGCCGCAAGCGCATGCTGATCGCCGGTCTCGCGGTGTTTCTGCTTGCCTCGCTCGGTTGCGGGCTGGCTCCGTCCGCGCTCGCGGTCACCGCCAACAAGTTCCACGAAGGCGCGGCGCGCGCCCGCGCGTGGGCGGTGTGGGAGCATGGGCATCTCGACGACCATCGCGCCGCTGGTCGGCGGCGTCATCACGCAATGGGTCAGCTGGCGCTGGATCTTCCTGATGAACCTGCCGATCGAACCTGCCGATCGAACCTGCCGATCTGCACGGTGCTCGCATGGTGCGCGTGGCGCGGCATTCGCGAATCGCGCAATCCGCATGCGGGACCGGTCGATCTGGCGGGCAGCGCGCTGTTCGCCTCGGCGCTCGCGCTCGGCATCTGGGCGTTGATCGGCACGCAATCGGCCGGCTGGTCCGACTGGCGCACGGTGGCACGGCTCGCGGCGTGCGCGGTGCTGCTCGCCGTGTTCGTGCGTGCAGCGCCGCCGCGCGCATCCGATGATCGATCTCGCGCTGCTCCGCCAGCCGCGCTTCGCCGCCGCCGTGCTCGCGATGTTCGGCTACGCGGCCTGCGCGCAGGTGATGATGACCTTCCTGCCGCTGTATCTGCAGAACGCGTTCGGCCTGCCGGCGGTGCGCGCGGGGCTGGACATGCTGCCGTTCGCCATCGCGATGGTGATCGGCCCCATCTCGGCGCCGCCATGACGAAACGCGTGCCGACCGACCATGACGCTGCTCGGCATCGGACTTGGCGACAATCGGCATCGGCAATCTGCTGACGGCGTGGTTCGTGGGATGGTCGAGTTACGAACGGGAATGATCGTCACGGATCTCGGCGTGGGCGTGCTCAATGGCGATACGCAGAAGGCGATCATGGCGTGCGTGCCGCCGAACCGCACGGGCATGGCGTCGGGTATCAGCACGACGACGCGCTTCACGGCCATCCGTCGGTCGGTGTGCTGGGCACGGTGCTCGCGACCTGCACGCGCGCGGCGCTCGATTCTTACAGCGATGCGCACGCTGATCCGCATCATGCACTCGATGCGGACTTCGTTTCTCATGTGCTCGCCGGCGATTTCGCGCACGAGGCGGGCGCGAGCAGCGAAGCGATCGTGTAGATGGCGCGCGCGAGTTTCGCGAGCGGATTTTCAGCGGGGCTGGCCGTGGCGGACGTGTGCGCTCTATGCGTCGCGGCGACGGTGTGGCTGCTGGCAGGGCGTCGCCGTCACGCGGCGGTGCGGTCATCAACTGAACGGGCGAAGCGAAATGGACGTGAAGCGAAGGCCGTGGCGCTAACATATCGGCTCTCGTTTCAGACCGATGCCCGCATCGGTGCCTTTCTGCAAGGCACGTCCATGGAAAGCATTCCGAATGAATCCACCGTCCCGAAAATTAGCTCGCGCCGCGCGCTCAGGACATTTGGGAGGGCGGTGTGGCATCTGCGCTCGTTGTTCGGCACGCTGCTGTGGTTCTTCCTTGCCTTGTGCGGAGAGTGATGTACCAGTGGGGCGGTCCCATCGATCTGCTGACGCATGCGCACGTGTCGTTCAGCGAGACGATGTATTTCTGCTCGGTGACGGCGCTCACCATCGGGTTACGGCGATATCGTGCCGACGACGGCCATCGGGCGCATCGCGGTGCTGCTCTGACTGCTCGGCGTACTGATTACCGGCCTCACGACGGCGGTCGCGGTCTACGCCGTGCAGCGTGCGGCCCGGCGGCTGACGAGCGCAGCATCGAAATCCTGACGGCTATGTCGCAGCGTCGTATCCTTGAGGCGACCCACTGGAGCGAACGCGCAATGAACGATCTGCAAGGCAGGACCGTCGCCATCACCGGCGGGTTCGGAAATCTCGGACTGGCGACCGGCGCAGGTGCTCGAGGCACGCAGCGCACGCATCGTGCTAATCGGCCGAAGCGCGCCACGCCATGCGCTGCCCGCATCGCTGGCGGATGCATGCCTCATCACTGGCGTCGATCTGAGCGATGCCGACGCCGCGCGCGACGCGATGAACACCGCCGCGCAACGGCTCGGCGGCCTGAATGTGCTTGTCAACGTCGCGGGCGCATTCCGCTGGGAAACCATCGGCGACGGCAGCGCGGATACGTGGCAGACGCTGTTCGACATCAACGTGAAGACCGCGCTGAACGCATCGAAAGGCGCGCTCGCGCATCTCACGACGCATGATCACGGGCGCATCGTCAACACGTCGGCGCGCTGGCCGCCATTGAAGGCGGGCGCGGGCATGGGCGCCTATGCCGCATCGAATGCCGCGCTGTTGCGCCTGACCGAAGCGCTCGCGGAAGAGTTAAAAGACCGTAGCGTGACGGTGAATACGGTGCTGCCGTCGATCATCGATACGCCAGAGAACCGCAAGGACATGCCCGACACCGATGTGTCGCGCTGGGTGAAGCCGGAGCAGATTGGCGCGGTGATCGGCTTTCTGCTGTCGGCCGACGCGCAATGCATCACGGGCGCGTCGATTCCAATCGCCGGACGCATCTGACTTTCTTAGCGCGACTGCGATTTGAACCCTTCGCCGCCGATGCCCGCGCGATCCACTGCCGCGATGCGGTTGCGTCCCTGATCCTTGGCCCGATAGAGCGCACGTCCGTCAGATTGATGAACGCCGTTACGTCGATGCCGTCGTTCGGCACCACCGTTCCGACGCCGAAACTCGCTGTCACGCGTTGATGATGCGGCGAGCGCAGATGCGCGATGGCTTCGTCCGCGATCAGTTCGCGGCAGCGCTCCGCGATGCGCATCGCGGCTTCGGCGTCGGTATCGGCGAACACGAGGACGAATTCCTCGCTGCCGAAGCGA